>JBQCFO010000494.1:0-11955 GCA_051959055.1 Ginsengibacter sp.
ATAGAATTTGTAAATTCACACGATTCTATATTACATAAAGTCTTTTCCTTTAATGATTCTAAAATTCATTATGAATTAATTATTAGTGCAGATAGTTTAAAACAAAATAATTTATTTCAACGTGCTAAAATTTGGCAGGTAAAAATGCTTAATTCACCTAAATATTCTCAACAATTTGAAGACAAAGAGGGAGGTTTTATTGCACTTCAAGCAGCCTTTTCAGAACCATATAGCGACCCTTTAACTAAGGGCTCTATTATTGATTTAAGTTTCTTTTTTTCTTTGAAAATATACGTAAAGGATTACAAAGCCAAAATAGTTATTGATGATATAAAAATGGTTGGTGTGGATTCAGAGCAAGAGCCTATTGAAACCCATTTCTTAACGCAAACTAAGAAAGCAGATTACATGATAAGTCAACTACCCAAAAAAATGCAGAAAAGGTTCAACAATTACGATGAAAGGGAAAATGAGTTAAAAGCTATAGCAAAAACATATGAATTTGCCAACTTAGAATTCATCTCTTTAATGAATGATTTCAAAAATGCAATTATTAGTAAATCTGAAGCCGACTTTTAAAAAAATATGAAACTAAATAGGGTGCCAGTTATTAACTGATGTTATCGTATGACCAAAGAACAGCATTTAGAATTCATAAAAAGAGATATTAACAAGGCGAAAAGAAGTGGGATGTTATTAGAAGTAACCCTTCTCACAAAAGGGTGTTGCGAGGAATGTGAAAAGATAGATGGCAAAACAATGTCTTTAAAAGAAGCGATTAAAACAAAGCCTTTACCACACCTAAAATGCACAAGAACGCCAAGCTGTTTTTGTTGTTATACATTTCATCCGTTAAGAGACGCAAAAGGCAAATTAATCAAAGTTAAAAAGAAATGGTGGCAAATATTTTTTATGAATTCCGGCTAATTCGTTTTTTGATTTTCTTCTGAAGGTTTAAAGGCTCTTTGCATCTTTAAGTTACATTCTATTTTTCATTGAAAGCACCGAACAACCATTTCTTTAAAAATGGAGATTGCTTTTTGAACCCCCAAATTTTAATTACGACAATTTTTTAAATCACTATTATTTTTGCACTGAAACAATAGCGTATATTTAATGGAATAAAAAAATTAATTCAATCCAATGGACTTCGTCACCATCCGCACTTTTCAAAATTATTTTACGGCTCATATCATGCTGGCCAAATTTAAAGATGCAGGAATTGAATGTTTTCTGAAAGATGAATTCATGGTAACCGTTGATCCGATATTGTCAAATGCTGTTGGAGGAATTAAACTTATTGTAAAAAAAGAGGACGAAGAAGAAGCAAATGTTTTGCTTCAGGAGTTTGATGAAGCATATCGTCAGAACGCGGTATGTCCAAAATGCGGAAGCAAAACAATAGAACTTGTTCCCAAACAAACAACTGCTAATATTGCAACCGCTATACTTACCTGGTTGTTTGGCAGTTATGCTATCTCTGTAAAAAATGTTTACAAATGCGCTTCCTGTGGATATGAAAGTGAAAATCTTACAGAAAACTATCACAATGAAGGTGTAGAATCTGAAGAAGAAAATCTGAATTAAGAAATAAAAGATCAATGAAAACCATTGCGTTTATACCTGCGCGTTATGCTGCTACCCGTTTCCCCGGAAAGCTGATGCAAATGCTGGGCGACAAAACAATCATCAGGCATACGTATGAAAATACCAAAGCCACTTTATTGTTTGATGAAGTGATTGTAGTTACTGATAGCGAAATTATTTTTAATGAAATTATTCATTATGGAGGATATGCAATTATGAGCAAACAATCGCATGAAAGTGGCTCCGACAGAATCGCTGAAGCCGTTGCTGATATTGACGTTGATATTGTGGTAAATGTTCAGGGCGATGAGCCTTTTGTAAAAAAGGAACCTCTGGAAAATCTGTTAAATGTTTTTATAAATGATGTGCATAAATCTATAAAAGTTGCTTCATTAATGCATGTTGCAACAAACGAAGAAATAATTGCAAATCCTAATCAAGTAAAAGTTGTGGTAGATAAAGACAGCAATGCATTATTGTTTTCGCGAAGTGTGATTCCTTTTCGCCGGGATAAAAATATTCAGCCGGTTTACTATAAACACATTGGCATTTATGCATTCCGTAAAAATGCTTTAATCAATTTTACCCAATGGCCACCTTCCCCTTTAGAAGAAACAGAGAAACTAGAACAGCTTCGTTATTTGGAAAACGCCGTAAAAATAAAAATGGTTCTCACCAGTGAAAGCCCTGTATCTATTGATACTCCCGAAGATTTGGAGATTGCAAGAAATTTGATTTGAACATTGTAAAAAGAGATAAAATTATCAGAAAAAGTAAAACACAAATCAACGATATTTCTTGATTTGCCGTTGCAGAAACACAAACTTTATCTTTAAATAATGACAGGTTTTATAATGACCGAAAGAAAAGCTGTGACCGTCATTGCGAGAAAACCCGCGTAAAATGCTAATCATTTAGAAGGATTTTCAAAGAGTTTTCGTGGCAATCTCATCCTACTTCAGGTTACCTCGTTGCGCCATGGCAAATCAACAAGGAGATTGCTTCGTTCCTCGCAATGACGAAAGGAAGCAAAATACAAATCATCCATATTTGTTGCTTTGCTGTTATTGGAATTAATCTATTTGCAAAATTTCCGAAGAAAAAAAATTTCTTTCTTTCCCATTATTTATCTTTATAGCATTCTCATTTTAAAATGTTTATCTCATGTTGCTGAACCGGAAAACGCTTTTTCTATTTATTTTTTTACCGTTTGTTCTTATTTCCTGCAATGAACAGGATAAACTTCAAATAGAAAAATCTGCATCCGCCTTTGATATAAAACAGGGCGAAGCATCGGTTTTTCAATGCAATCAACGCTTTATGAAAGCCTATAATGCAGGTGATTCTGTGGAGGTTTCAAAATGTTTCACAACTGATGCCAAAGCAATGGCACCAAACCAGGCAACGGTAAAAGGAAGAGAAAATATCATCCATTTTATTTCAACAATGATGAAAAGCGGTGTGTCAGATTTCGATTTGAAAACCATAAAAATCTGGGGCGACAGCAGTATTCTTGCAGAAGAAGGTTCCTATGAGCTTTCTGATAGTGGCGGCAAACAGATAGATAAAGGCAATTATATTGCTTTGTGGAAACAGGAAGCAGGCAATTGGAAAATGTACCGCCATATCTGGACAAGCAACCTTCCTTCATCGGCTATTAACGTAAAACAAATGAATTTACCGAAGCATTAAATGTCTTTTGGATTCTTGTAACTTACAACCATTTATAATGAGAAACGAAAAATATTTGTCATTAATAAGGCCTTTCGAAACCCGTGCTACCAAAAGAGTTTTGCAGGTAAATCCTACGATTGCCCCGGCAAGAACTGAGCCTGAAAAAACAATCATTTTTGTTTATGAATATGATGCAGAGAGCGTGAATTATCAGCAACTGGATAGTGTGGAAGATTGTTATAAATACATTAATAGCAGCAAAAATACCTGGATAAATTTTGATGGTTTGAAGAAAGTGGATATTGATAAAGTGTGTGCCCACTTTGGCATTCATCCGCTTATTGCAGAAGACATTTTCAGTTCCGGTCAGCGGCCAAAAATGGATGAACTAAATCATCTTTTATATTGCCTTCTCAACATGCTTTTTTTTAACCCCGAAATCTGTTCTGTAGAAAACGAACAGATCAGCATTGTGCTTGGTTCCCATTTTATTTTGACTTTCCAGGAAGATGCTTCCAGGGATGTTTTTAATCCGCTACGCGAAAAGATAAAAATTGCCGGAAGCAAAGTGCGCCAAAGCAATTGCGATTATTTATTCTATTCTTTGATAGATTTGATTGTTGATAATTATTTTGTAGTAATGGAACAGTTGGGTGAAAAGATTGAAGATTTGGAAGAAGATATCGCACGCAGGCCAGATACAAGAACTCTTGCAAAAATCAATATGCTTCGCAAAGAAATGATTTTTTTGAAAAGAAATGTTTCTCCCGTGCGGGAAATGGTCAATGGAATTTTGCGAAGCGAGAGCAACCTGATTGAGGACAAAACGGGTAAATATTTTAAAGACATTTACGATCACATTATACAAGCCAACGAACTTGCTGAAAACTACCGCGATATGATGATGACACTGCAAGACCTGTATCTGAACAACGTAAATTTGAAAATGAATGAAGTAATGAAAGTAATGGCTGTCGTTACCTGTTTACTCGCGCCTGCAACAGTTATCGGCGGCATCTTTGGAATGAATTTTAACCGCATTCCCTGGATTCAAAATCCGGACGGTTTCTACATTGCCGTAGGATTAATGCTGATCATTCCTGTTTGGATGATTTGGATTTTTAAGAAGAGAGGTTGGTTTTGAGTGACTTTTTTTCAATATTGAGGACTATGCGGTTAAGCTGCAAAAAAAGCCATTGATAAATTTTGATAACAATATAAGTTGGATGTAAAAAAATGTCACTCCATTACGGACTTTCCATCCCCTTTCAAAAACCCCTTTATAATCTCAACTGCTTCTTCATTATTTAACCTGTACAAAGATGCATGTACTTCCTTCTTTTCACTCGCGGTCAAATGAAAGTTAAGCGGTGCTTCGCCTTCAGCATTTTTAGGAATATACATTAAAGAAACCCTATGCAGTTTTCTGCCAAATTCATTTTCTATATAAGATATTTCATCATCCTGGAAATAATCCTGCATTTTGAACCAGTTGTTTTCCATCATGGTAAACGGATTGGTAAGAATATCAAAAATTCCACCGCTTTTATATTCATCATCCCAGCTTCCTTTTTTGCGCGAACGAACCTGTATCATGAGCACGCCACGTGTATTTTCATTAATCCAGTCTTTAAAAACATGTAAAAAACGAAGCGTTGTTTCAGCACCGATGTTATCACGCAAGCCCGCGTCCATTACATCTATTACCGGTGTGGAAGGGAGCCACACGCTTGGCAATACATACGGATAAGTTGCATTCATTCGCAGCGCTGTCAGCATTCTTAAATTCATCGGATCCATGTTTTTAAACAATGCGCCAAAATCAATCGCATCGGGGCCGGTCATCTTTGAAGTACTGTCTTTGTATTCCGGCTGCATCATAAAACTGATTGGCTGTGAACACATGAGCATTTTTTTAAAATCCCTTGTTACTGTCGAGCTTAAAATCATTAAAGGAATCTTTGCATTCTTTTCGTCTTCTTTATAAAAACCAATCGGTTTATCTAAAACATATTTTGTGTTACGGTTCAATTTTTCCTCAAAGGCATAGCCCCGGTCTTTGACATAACGGTAAGGACCAAACGAGAATTTTTGAGAAGGTGAAATCAAATCGCGCGCTACCAAAGAAGAAAAGACCGGGTTCAACAGATCTTCAGAAATATTATTCAGATACCTTTCATTCTCCGGATTGATATTTGCACCATTTATTTTTAGCCTTGATAATTCACGGAAGTAAGCAGCAGCAAGCATTCCTCCCGATGCACCTGTCATTAGCATGGTTTTTTTCATAATGGCGCCTTTGGTAATGCTATCCAGTTCCTGCAATACATTCATGGCAAAGCTTGCACTTCTGACGCCCCCACCGCTGAAATTAAAAACCACCATCAAAGGTTTTTCTTCCTGCTGATTTACTTTCCATTTGTTTAAAATAGAAATCATATTGTTTTTATCGGAATCAATTTTAGCAGGAGTATTCAACGATTCAAGGCTTTGTAAAGAATATTCCGGCCGGAGGGGATTCGAATAATTAAGTCCGTATGCTTTATTTCTCAAATCAATCACATCGTATTTGTAAAGAATATTTATCGTTACAAATACAAGGGCCATAAATAGCAAACTCCAGCTTTTTAAGAAATAAGAAAGTGCACCAATCACCGCATTGAGTATGGCAAAAAACAATAAAATACTGGCAGCAGCGGGAATCTGGAAAATGCGATTGTCCAGAAAGAAAGCAATAAACAGCATGAAAATAAAAGCTAGCAACACGGTAATCATTGCTGAAAAATGGTGCCGCTTAAAAATGGTATCTAAAAAATTTTGGCTGTAATGTGCTACAGACCTCACTTTTCTGATTTGAAACCGCGTATTCAAATAATTTTTAACCGGCAATCCAAAATCATCAACAATAATTTTTTCTTCTTCTGTTTCGGGAATTTTATTTTCATCAAAATCTATAATATCTGATTGATAACTTCTGATAATTCTTCTGTCTGCGCCAAAAAAATACAGAAATGAAACCAGGATAAGGAGAAAAAAGCCTCCGACAAAACCGCTGAGAATCAAAAGAAATTGTTTTAAAGGAATCAGTTCTTTTACCCGGTCAAAATACAAGGCTTCCAGGAAATATAAAACCAGAAATGCAAGTGGAATAATGGCATTATTCAAACAATATTTTAAAAATGGTTTAGAACTGGTTGCCAAAAACCGAAACCTGCCACTGTGCAAAATGAATGTGGTAATATTCCAGCTCATAATAAAAATACCCGTGGCAACTCCCGTAATGGCTGCACCGGCAGCATTTACATTTCCAAGATATTCCGGTGCGAGGAATAAAGTATTGGCCCCAAAAAACTCCATAAAATTCCCTGAAACCGTAAGAAAAAGTATGAGCCACAAGACCAGCAGCACCTGCGATTTCCTGAAATGAAGCAGCAATAATTGTATCGGAAATGAATAATAAAAATTTACAGAAAATTTTTTCATCAGAAAATTATTGCAGTTTGCCTTTTAAAAATACCGGTTCTGAAAAGTCGAAGGCCGGATAATATACAGCATAAAGATAACGGACATTAAAAATAAAATTGCCACCAACTGATGTGCAACGCCAAACCAAACAAGATTATTGCCATAAGGCGAAAGAAGCACAGTTGTAATTCCGAGCGCTACCTGCAATATTACCAGCAGCAAAGGAATCAATTTTGTTTTTGAAAAAAGTGTGCTTCCAATAACCCTCGATGCTTTTACAAACCAAATTACCACTAAAATAAAAAGGGTATAGGCAAGCCCACGATGAATGAACTGAATCGTGATTTTATTATCCAGAAAATTTTTCCAGCCGGGAGAAAGGCGGTTCATTACGTCAGGAAACCATTGACCATTGATGGATGGCCATGTTGGTGCGGCAGTAGCTGCATGAAGCCCGGCCATGAAGGCTCCATAAATTAACTGAAAAAATAAAACAATCAGAATAATCCACGTTAATTTTCTTAATGGTTTATTGATCGTTTTCATATTTGATGGAACCGAAATGCTTAGCGCAAACCAAAATGTATAGCACAATAAAACCAGGGCAGTCATAAAATGTGTGGCAAGTTTAATGTGGTCAACAAACATCGCTTTCGGCACCAGTCCGCTTTCTACCATAATCCAACCAATTGCACCCTGGACAGCACCCAATAAAAACAAAATAACAAATGGAATGATCATGTCTTTTTTGAACTGCTTTTTTACAAGGAAATAAAAAAATCCTACCAAAAAAACGATTCCCATCAGCCTTGCCCAGGTACGATGAAACCATTCCCAGAAAAAAATGAATTTAAAATCGCTTAATGAAAAATCTGCATGGATATATCTGAACTGATCGGTTCCTTTGTATTTTGTAAATTCCGCCTGCCACTGTGCTGAGTTTAATGGGGGCAAGGCACCCGTAATAGGATTCCATTCTGTAATGCTTAATCCCGATTCGGTAAGACGTGTAATACCACCGAGTACAATTTGGATTACCAACATGAAGACGCCGAGATAAAGCCATTTGGCTACATTTTTATTGGATTTTTTTAAAACAATTTCAGCCATTTTGTATTTGGTTTTTCAATTTCAACATTGGGTTACAAACTACGCAAAGGTAACCCCCAAAGCCATTTGTTTCCTTTTCATATAACGAAAAAAAAACGATTACCGGTAAGGAGAATTGCCCCGTGGGTATCTTCATCAACCCTAAAACCATTCAATCAAATTATTCCTAAAAATTATGTTTAAAACTTCATTGGCAATTCTTTAAAACACATCTTATTTTTGAAAAAATTTTTTAAGAATTGTTACTGCCTTTTTATCATAATAAATTTATTGAAGCCGGTGTGGATGAAGTTGGCCGGGGTTGTTTTGCCGGCCCTGTTTATGCTGCAGCAGTTATTCTTCCAAAAAGTTTTTATCATCCTTTGCTAAACGATTCAAAAGAATTGACAAAAGAAGAACGTAATCTTTTGCGTCCCATCATCGAAGAAGAATGTTACTCTTTTGCAGTGGCGAGCGTAAGCAATGTGGAAATTGATCGCATTAATATTTTGCAGGCATCTTTTAAAGCAATGCATCTTGCTTTAAACAAATTAAAGTCCGTCCCTGAACTTTTATTGGTTGATGGCAACCGCTTTAAGCCTTATAAAAAAATGCCGCACAAATGCATTGTGAAAGGAGATGGTACTTACGCCTCCATCGCAGCAGCAAGTGTACTTGCTAAAACATATCGTGACGAATACATGGAAAACCTACACGGGAAATACCAAATGTATTTCTGGAATAAAAATAAAGGCTATGGAACCCGTGAACACCGTGCTGCTATTGATGTTCACGGCTTATGCCGCTATCACCGCAAAAGTTTTAATATCTGGCCTGATTTTGAAAATGGGGATGAAGTGGTTATCGAAAATTAGGAGTTACAAATCGGAATTATTTCTTTCTTTGTTGTAAACTCAATTATTTTTTTAAGCTGCCCATTCTCCCAATCCCTGCCTGATAACAGTCCAGTCGTCTGTGGTACAGTCAACAACGGTCGAGGGAATGATTCCGCCGGGACCGCCGTCGATGACAAAATCTACCTGCTTGCCAAAAGTTTCATAAATGATTTCCGGATCAGTAAATTCTTCTACCATTTCGCCGGGGAGAGAAGCGCTCAAAATCGGATTATCCAATTGTTCCAAAATTGATTGACATATAACGTTGTTGGGTACACGCAAACCGATGGTTTCTTTTTTACTTTTCAAAATTTTGGGTACTTGTTTGCTTGCTGGCAATATGAAAGTATAAGGGCCGGGCAGACAATTTTTCAAAATGCGGTATAGTGGCGTATCAATACTTTTTGTGTAATCGCTCAGGTGGCTCAGATCGCGGCAGATAAAAGAAAGTTGGGATTTGGCAGGGTCAATATTTTTAATTCTGCAAATACGTTCCACGGCTTTTGGATGATGAATGTCGCATCCCAAACCATAAAGGGTATCGGTGGGATAGATAATAACCCCACCGTCTTTGAGGCATTCGGCCACTTGCTTTATCAGCCGCAGCTGTGGATTTACCGGATGAATGGATAATAGCATAATTTGAAATTGAGACTCAAAGATAATCTTAATTTGAAAGAGTTCCGATGCACGAAATTCCTTTTTATAATTAACCAATCAATCATTAAACGATTATCTTTTACATTTGCACCGATTTAAAAAATAAAACATTTTATGGCAGTTATTTCTGTTGGCACGATGGCCTTTGACGCTATTGAAACACCGTTTGGTAAAATTGATAAAATCGTTGGCGGTTCCGGCACTTATGTCGCCTATTCTGCAAGTCACCTTACTTCTCCAATCGAACAAATTTCTATTGTGGGAAATGATTTTCCGGAAGCAGAAATGGATGAATTAAAAAAGCGCGGAGTAGAATTAACCGGTGTAGAAATTGTTCCCGATCAGAAATCATTTTTCTGGAGCGGAAAATATCATCTCGATATGAACAGCCGGGACACACTCATAACTGATTTGAATGTGCTTGCCAACTTTAATCCAAAAGTGCCTGAACAATACCAGGGATCCGAATTTCTGATGCTTGGAAACCTGATGCCGAAATTGCAACTTAGTGTTATAGAACAATTGCGTACACGGCCAAAATTAATTGTGCTGGACACGATGAATTTTTGGATGGAAACTGCGATGGATGATTTGAAAAATGTGTTGTTGAAAGTAGATGCTTTATTGATAAATGATAGCGAAGCCCGCCAGCTTAGTGGTGAATTTTCTTTGGTAAAATCGGCAAAAAAGATTTTGGAAATGGGACCAAAATATTTGATCATAAAAAAGGGGGAACATGGCGCATTATTATTTCATGAAGATCATGTATTCTTTGCGCCGGCATTGCCGTTGGAAGACGTCTTTGACCCCACAGGAGCCGGTGATGCTTTTGCCGGAGGATTTATCGGCCACCTTTCCCACACTAATGATATCAGTTTTGAAAACATGAAAACGGCGATTATTGTTGGCTCTGCAATGGCCAGTTTTTGTGTAGAAAAATTCGGCCCACAGAGATTGAAAGAAATTTCAAAAAAGGATATTGATATGCGGCTGCAGCAATTTGTGCAATTGGTAAATTTTGATATTTCACTCGTTTAATTTTCTTCTAAAGTTTTTTTTAATCCAACAAAACGAATGCTTGAATTAATTGCACTTATTTTTCTGACAAGAGAAATCGGAAGGCTGGCCGAAAAGAAAGGCCTGAAGCCAAACACCTGGAAAATTTACCTGGTAATAGGATGGATCTTTTTTGAACTTATCGGAATATTTATTGGTGTCATGACATTCGGAATGAACAATCTTATATCAGTAGTTCTTGTTGGATTTGCATTTGCTATTAGCAGTTATTTTCTGATAAAAAGCCAATTAAATAAACTGCCTGATCGTAATATTGATGATGATATTAATAATGTTGGTCGTTTTTAATCTTTTTAAAGAAACGAACACAGGTATTCACGATTCAAGAGCAATCCGATTTCCCCCGCTTTGATGAAATGTGAGGTTCAGGTAGTACAACTGTAACTTTCACTGTTTTTTTGATTATTTTTCAGTTTGAAAAAACGCAAAAATGAAAAAATTGTTTCATCTTATTTTTATTGCATTGTTCTTTTTGGTTGCTTGTAGCCCGGATAATTCTTCAAAAGACAAAAAAGAAAGCTATGAACAGACGAAGAAAGAATTGTTATCAAAAGAACAAAAGGATCCAGCGTCTTTCATATCCATTAGCGGCTCTGATAAAAAAAATATTGTAGGTCAAACAGTAATAAGAGGCAGTTTAAGAAACAAAGCATCTGTCGCTGTTTTCAAGGATGTTGATATCAAACTTTCTTTTTATTCCAAAACAAAAGCGCTATTGGAAACTGACAAAGAGACCATTTTTGAAATTCTCGAACCAGGTGAATCAAAAGATTTTAAAACGAAATATTTTGCTCCAAAGGGTACGGATAGCGTCGGCTTACAAGTGCTGGGCGCAAAAGTGATTGCACATTGAAAAATGCCAGTAAACAAAGAAAAAACCACGATTTCTATTTCGCTTTTTAACCAATCAATTCATGATGCGATTCAACATTTTTTTATTCCTTTTCCTTTTTTATTTTATGGGAAATAATCTTCAGGCACAATCCAAAAAAATTCGTGTTGTAGGATATTATGCCGGAAGGTCAACGATGGTGGATAGTTTTCCTGTTGAAAAGCTGACTCATATTCTTTTCAGTTTTGCACATTTGAAAGGAAGTGAATTGCACATCGGCAATGCCCGTGATAGCGCCGCCATACAGGAATTGGTAAAATTAAAAAGCAGAAATGCTCAGTTAAAAGTTTTGATTTCGCTCGGCGGCTGGAGTGGTTGCGCGACTTGTTCGGATGTGTTTTCTTCAAAAAAAAGCCGGAAAAATTTTGCAAAATCAGCCTTGCAATTGTGTGAATATTTTGATATTGATGGAATTGATCTCGATTGGGAATATCCTGCTATTGCTGGCTTTCCTGGGCATAAATATCAACCCGCAGACAAAGAAAATTTTACAAAACTGATAAAACAACTGAGAAAAACCTTAGGCAATAAGCGTGAAATTAGTTTTGCTGCCGGGGGTTTTAAACAATATATCGATTCGTCTATCGAATGGAAAAAAGTGATGAAGAAAATAAA
>JBQCFO010000495.1:0-2297 GCA_051959055.1 Ginsengibacter sp.
ATTATGGGAATGTCGCCGTCTGCTTACCGGGTTAAAAGAATCAGTTAACCGGATTTTTATCTTTTAAGTTCTGACTGTCCCAGGATTGCTTCAAGTTCTTCGAGTGTTTTACCTTTTGTTTCCCTGACTCTTGATTTTACAAAAATGAAGCCGAGGAGACAGATTCCTGAATACAAATAAAATGGTCCGTAAGTGCCGAGTTTGCTGGCCAGAACAGGGAAAGTAAAAACCAAAATAAAGTAACTCGCCCATAAAGAAACCACCGCAACCGAAGAAGCCAATCCACGGATTTTATTCGGAAAAATTTCGGAAATAAGAACCCACGTCACCGGCGCCAGTGAAGTAGCATACATGGCGATGGCGAGTAGTACGAAAACAGAAACCATCCCGGGTGCAGCCTGGTTTTGCAACAGCAGCGCCAGTACGATGTAGATAACGGAAAGTCCCAATGAGCCGGCAAGCATCAACGGACGGCGGCCAAGTTTATCTACCTGCCACATCGCCACTAAAGTAAAAATAAGATTCACAAAACCAATAGCCACAGTTTCAAATAACTGGCGGTCAAGATTGGCGCCCACTGATTCAAAAATAGTTGACGTATAATTGAAAACCACATTAATACCGCACAATTGCTGAAAGGCAGCCAATACAATACCTATAATTACTGCAGGTCGCACGCTTTTCGCAAACACCGCTTTGTAAGATACTGCGGTTATCCCTGTCAGAGAAGCCCTGATATTGTTGATCGTGTTTTCTACGAAAGCGGCACTGCCGATTTTATCGAGCACCTTTTTTGCCTGTTCAGACTTTCCTGCTTTCAACAGCCAGCGCGGACTTTCGGGCAGCCTTAATACTCCCAGGAAAAATAAAACTGATGGAATAATGCCAAAGCCAAACATCCACCGCCAGGCGTCGGCACCTTTATCAGCCAAGCCGTAATTTACCAGGTTTGTAATTAAAATTCCCAGCACAATGGTCAGTTGATTGATGGCGACATTTCTTCCGCGAAGATTGGGAGGAGACACTTCGGCAATGTACATCGGGCTAAGAATAGAAGCCATTCCAACGCCAATGCCTGCAGCGAAACGCATAATGATAAAAACAGAAAGTCCGTGAGAAAGCGCCATACCCGCAGAAGAAATGGCAAATATGAACGCTGATAGCAATAGGCCGGGTTTGCGGCCATATTTGTCTGATAGTTTTCCCGCTAAAAGGCAACCCACGATACATCCCAAAGCCAATGAACCGGTAAGAAATCCTTCCCGCCAGGGAGTGAGTTGAAACTCAGGTCGCAGAAACGGCAGAGCACCTGAAATAACGGCGAAATCGAAGCCAAAGAGATAGCCTCCGAGCGCGGAAATAAATGAAATTCCGATGATGTAGTTGTTATTAAATGTTACTGACTGCGGGCTGGACATGAGTTGAATTTATCGTTGAAATATAGCAATGTTAAAAGAAACGTTAAGTTGGATTTTTCAAATTTAGCTGAAAACAAAAAACGCGCAGATGGCCATTCTGATGAAAAGGATGGATAATTTTACGAAAAGTGTTCTTCAATCAATCAATTCCAGTTCTTCAATCCTTCAATTGCAAATGATGCTTCAGTAAAAGAACAAATAACGCTGATTTCAATTCTTGTCACTTTTCTTTTATCCTTACTTTGATCCGGTAATATTTGAATTTTCTCCCAGATTGATCATAATCGCTGTGCACCATATTGGTCGCATAATAATACATCCAATAAACATTTTTCCCGGCTGGAACCAGGCCCGGAGATACAATGCCCCAATTGGAATTTTCCCCTTCCAGCAAATCTTTGGTAAAATCCTTGTCAGTCAACACCGGCTGGTTGCGATATACGTAGGCAAGCCCGAATTTAACCGCATTTGTTTTCTCATTAAAAAAAGTGGGGAACAGGATCGTTAAATCGTCACTGACTTTTGAAGCCGCCGGATTGTATAAATGAGGAAAATCGCCATTGAAATCGGATTTTAAAATATTGTGCGCCTTTTCAATGGTGTTCCAATTTTTATCAGTAACCGCAAGCCCAATGGTTCTGTAACGCACATTATCTTTTACATCCCAGTGCCGCAAATAGACGTAGTAAAGGCTGTCCTGTTGAACCACCGAAAACTGCGAATCATGTTTTTCATTCCATAAAACTTTTTTGTGCACCCAGTTGATGCCGTCTTTTGATTCTTCAATAAAAGTCTTCTCTTTGTATTTATCACTCGAATCTTTTGCGGTATAAATCATTTTGTAGGGATATTCTGCTGAAGGTTCGATAAATACGTCCT
>JBQCFO010000496.1:0-7225 GCA_051959055.1 Ginsengibacter sp.
TAGGATTATCCTATTACATTTTTCAAACGATCGGATACATCACTGATATAAAAAGAGGAACAATAGAAGCTGAAAGGAATTTTTACCGGTTTACTTTATTCACTATTTATTTTCCCAAACTCCTGGTTGGTCCTATAGAACGCGCTAATCACTTTTTACCACAGTTAAAAAGAAAAATTTCATTTGATAAAGAAAATATTACAGAAGGTGCAAAACGTATTGCCTGGGGATTATTTAAAAAGCTGGTAGTCGCAGACCGTATTTCAATATATCATAATGCGGTTATGATGCATTCTGAACATCAAAGTGGAATTTCATTATTAATTGCAAGTTTGCTATACACTTTCCAGGTGTATGCCGATTTTTCAGGTTATACAGATATTGCATTGGGAACTGCCCGCATGTTTGGATACAATCTTATGGAAAATTTTAGACAGCCCTTGTTAGCGAAAAATGTAAGTGATTTTTGGAGAAGATGGCATATTTCACTTTCTTCATGGGTAAATGATTATATTTTTAATCCAACCGTTTTGAAATACCGTGACTGGGGTAAAGGGGCGGTATTTTACGCACTTTTTATAAGTTTTGTTGTAATAGGAATATGGCATGGACCAGCATGGACTTATGTTTTTTTTGGAATCTTACAAGCAGTTGCCTTAATTTATGAAACTGTTACTAAAAAAACAAGAAAGAAGCTTTCGACAAAAATAAATTCCCGGATATATAAAAGCGTTAGTATTTTACTTACCTTTTTATTTGTTACTTTTTCACTTATTATATTTCAATCCGAAACGATAGGTGGTGCATTTGAAACCATCCAGAAAATGTTTACCAATAAGGGGCAGCTTTACCTGTATCCATCAGCTGGTTTATTTATGATTATAGGATGTACTATAATGATGATTTATGATTTGCAGCAAGAATATAAAATCTTGCCCTCTTTCTTTTCAAATAAGAATTGGTTAGTTCAGGAAGTATCTTACGCTTTGTTATTAATATATATTTTATTTGCTGGAGTATTTGATGGTGGACAATTTATTTATTTCGCATTTTAAGAAGTGAAATGATTTGGTATAAAAAAATTAAAGAAAAAGGGTTGGCCTTTTTCCTACTTAGAACCTTGGTGTTTTTACTCATACTCTTTGTACTGGATTTTGTATTCGGTTCCATTTTAGCCACTTTATATTCAAAGCAAAAACCGGGAGATATTTATAGAGTTAGTTATTCCATGGATAGTACGAAACAAGATATTTTGGTATTTGGAGCTTCCAGGGCTAATCATCACTATGTTCCGGAAATTTTCCAGAAAAGAATGAATTTGAGTTGTTACAACACAGGAAGTGATGGGCAAATTATTTTATACAATTACGCGATTCTAAAAAGTTTTTTACAAAGATATTCACCCAAAAGAGCCATTCTCGACTTTAGCAGGGATGAATTTGACGTCGAGCAAAAAAGCTATGATAGGCTATCAGCATTGATTCCTTACTATAAAACACATCCCGAGATTCAAAAGATAATTAATTTAAGAAGTCCTTATGAAAAATATAAAATGATTTCCAGGATTTATCCTTATAACTCTTTAATTTTTTCCATAATCATGGGTAGCATGAAATCTCATGAAGAAAGAAAGAGAACGAATGAACAAAATGGTTATATACCTTTTTTTACAATTTGTAATAAACCGCTGGGAACAGATACAGGTTATGGAATTAAAAACCTGGATATCAATAAAATAAGCGCCTTTGAATCTTTTGTCAAAGATTGTAAAAAATCAAACGTAAAGTTATATGTAATTATTTCACCTCTTTTCATTAAATATCTCCATGAAAATCCTTCAGTTAATATAGTTAAAAGTTTTGCCCAAAAGTACCAGTTTGCTGTTTTTAACTTTACAAACGATTCCCTATTTTATAATAATAATTTATTTTCAGGTGATGGAACCCATTTAAACGATAAAGGTGCCAGATTCTTTACGAATCTGGTTATCGATTCAATCATAAAGGATCAGCGGGTAAACGTTTCTAAGGAAATTTTAGGGAGTAAGCAACATATTTCTAATAATTAAATGGATGAAAAATAAAATGGATGAAAACTTTCAAACTTCATTTTCAAAAGAAATTCTTTTCCTTAATAATATTGAATCAAGTATTGTATCAATTACACAGAAATTAAAAGAAGATTTATTTTCTTTAACAAAACGAAAAGGTGCGATTGTCGGAATTAGCGGCGGTATTGACTCGTCTGTAACACTGGCATTAACAGCAAAAGCAATTGGAGCAGAAAATGTAATTGGAATATTATTACCCGAAAAAGATTCAAGCCCGGAAAGTAAAGAGTTGGCCTTGCAATTGGCCGATCAATTAGGAGTAAAAACTATTGAAGAAAATATTACTGCTGCGCTCGAAGGATTTGGTTGTTATCACCGCAGGGATGAAGCGGTAAAAGCGATCTTCCATGAATACAATCCACGGGATTATTCCATGAAAATTGGAATCAATCCGGGAGGAATAAGACGCAATTTGCCCCCGGTTTTTTCTTTAACAATAGTGGACCAAAAAGGTAATGAGAAAAAGAAGCTTCTTCCTGCAAAAGAATATTTACAAATTGTAGCGGCTTCCAATTTCAAACAAAGATGCAGGATGTCTATGCTTTATTATCATGCAGAACGCTTATATTATGCTGTAATTGGAACTCCGAATAAACATGAAGTAGAACAAGGCTTTTTTGTAAAACATGGCGATGGCGCTGCTGATATCATGCCGATCAGTCACCTTTATAAAACACAGGTGTACCAGCTTGCTGAATACCTTAATGTTCCAAACGAAATTATTCAAAGAACGCCAACCTCTGATACTTATTCTGCTGAACAAACGCAGCAGGAATTTTTCTTTCAGCTACCTTTTCATGAAATGGATTTACTTTGGTATGGTTATGAAAACGGCTACAATCCGTCTGAAGTAGGAGCGGCTCTTGGGAAAAATGAAGAAGAAATAAAATCCATTTTTGCAAATTTCAAAAGAAAGCAAAAGACCACTGAATATTTGAGAATGAAGCCACTTGTTACTTCAGATTTCAATCTTTGATTTTATTTACTGATGGTTTATAAATAGAGCTTAATGATTTCGATTCCACAACGTTTACTGGGTGAGGCATTATTCCGTTCTGCAACGAAATTTCAGTCAAAAACTGCAATTATTGTAAAGGATAAAGAGTATTCCTATGAACTATTAAAAGAGAATGCAGAAAAATTAGCCACTTATTTTTTAAAATCAGGAATTAAAAAGGGCGAATGTATCGCCATTTATTTGGACAATTCATGGGAAAGTATTGTTTCCATTTATGCAGTAACACTATCGGGAGGGGTATTTGTAGTGATCAATCCACAAACAAAAGCAGATAAATTAAATTACATTCTTAATGATTGCGAAGCAAAAATTCTGCTAACCAGGCAAAGCCTGAAAAACCAACTCTCCTCAGCATTGAAACATACACCTCATCTGAAAAATGTGGTGGTGTCTGCAGTAAACAAAGAAATAATTGGATTTCCTAATTTAAAAACTGATTTTTTTGAAGACTGTGTTTCAATTAAAGAGGAAGTATTTTTTCCAAATATAATTCCAAATGATTTAGCCGCTTTAATTTATACCAGCGGCAGTACGGGGTTCCCAAAAGGGGTTATGATGACCCACCAATCCATGGTCTTTACATGTTGGAGTATCATCCAATATTTGAGATTGTCTGAAGAGGATCGCATCATGTTACTTCTGCCTCTTGCTTTTGATTATGGCTTATATCAGCTCCTGATGTCTGTAACCATTGGAGGAACATTAATCGCTGAACAATCTTTTATTTTCACTGCAAGTATTTATAAAAATATTCAGAAATATCAACCGACTGTTTTCCCGGGTGTTCCAACCGTTTATGCAATGATGATTGCATCGAATAAAGAAAACCAAATTTCTTTCGATTGCATTAAAACGATTACAAATACAGCAGCTTCATTGCCGGCAGACTTTCATCCTGAACTGAAAAAAATATTTCCAAATGCATTGATTTTTAAAATGTATGGACTTACAGAATGTAAAAGAGTATGTTACCTGGAACCGGAATTAATTGATGAAAAACCTACTTCAGTTGGAAAAGCAATTCCCGGAACTGAAGTTTTTCTTTTATCGGCCGATGGCGAGCCGGTTGCAGCGGAAGAGCCGGGTATTTTACATATTCGTGGCCCCCACGTCATGTTAGGATATTTGAATCAAAAAGAATTAACTGATGAGGCGTTGAAAAAAGGAAAACTTCCGGGAGAAAAAATTTTATGTTCGAACGATTGGTTTAAAATGGATGAAGAAGGATTTTTATATTTCCTTGGAAGAAATGATGACATCATAAAAAGCCGCGGGGAAAAAGTAAGTCCGGTAGAAATTGAAAATATTATTTACAAAATAAAAGGAATCAGAGAGGTAGCAGTCATAGGCTTTCCGGATGAAATTATGGGTGAATCAATTGTTGTTTTCGTCACTACTCATAAGCCTTTAATTATATCGGAGAAAGAAATTCAACGGCAATGCATGCCTCATCTTGAATCATTTATGATTCCACAAAAAGTTATTTTTCTCGAAGAAATGCCCAAAAGCACCAATGGAAAGATTGAAAAAAAAGAATTGAAAAAAATGCTAACAGATGCGGCTTTCAAGATCTGAGATTCTTAATCAATTTGATTCCTGGTTGAATTCCTGGAATAATCATGATCTGGTAGGTGTAATGCATTTTATGCATGATAATATATTTTTTGAAAACTGGAACGGAAGCAACGTTTCCGGCAAAGAACTTTTAAAAAAATCATGGGAAAGATGGTTTGAAAATCATGGTCATTTTAAATTTTCAGCGGAAGATCTTTTTATTGACGAGCAGGAACAAAAAATTGCATTCAGCTGGAAATTGGAATGGCCTTCCCTGGAAAGAAAATATTTGGGACAATCTGAAATAAGAAGAGGTATGGACATTCTTCATCTCGAAAACGGAAAGATCAGGACAAAAATTACCTACTCAAAAACAGTCCTTCAAATTAACAATCGTTTCATAGCCTTGTTTGCTGAATAAATGATCAAAGAGTGAACATCATAACCATGGAAGAACTTTTTATTGAATTAACTTCTGAATTATCAGATACATTTCAATTTCTGGAAGACAAACCGGAAGAAACGTTGGAATCCACTTTAAAAGCTTGCTGGTTTAAATCAGCAGGAATTCCAAAATCAGCGATAAAAGCAATGGAAGAACCATTGCCCGAGTTGAATCAAATGCAAATAAAAGTTCTTCTTCAGTTGATTGGCCAAAGACAAAAGAATATTCCACTTGCTCATCTTACCGGCAGGCAAAACTTTATGGGCATTGAATTGCTTTCTGATAAAAGAGCCCTGATTCCAAGGAAAGAAACGGAAATTTTAGGTAAAAAAGCTTTGGAGATTTCTCTGGAGATAGCATGTAATAAAAATCCTGTTAAAATCTTGGATATTTGTTGCGGTGCCGGTAATCTTGCTTTGGCAATTGCTTTTTATAATCCAAAAAGCAAAATAGTTGCTATGGATCTTTCTTGCGAAGCAGTTGAACTGGCTAAAGAAAATATTTCTTTTTTAAATCTTGCAGATCAGGTAGAAGCAATCCAGGGGGATTTATTTTCTTCTGTAGAGCATCCGGATTTTTATGAAAAAACAGATCTGATTGTATGCAATCCACCTTACATTTCAACTGGGAAAGTTACAAAAATGAATACGGAAATTTCTGGCCACGAACCGGTTCTGGCTTTTGATGGTGGTATGTTTGGTACAAAAATTATTCAAAGGTTTCTTAGCGAAGCACCAAAATTTTTGATAAAAGGCGGGGCAATAATTTTTGAAGTTGGCACAGGTCAGGGAGAATTTATGATTCGTCTCTGTGAAGAAACCGGTTACTTTTTGGATATTGAACCTGTAAAAGATAATGTGGGAAATATCCGCGTTATTCATGCAAAAAAGAAATAGCGTTTATTTGTTCGTTTACTGGTCGTTTACTAAAAACGCATATAATAAAAAGTGTGAGTTCCGGAATAAAAAAAGTAAATAATGACAATACAGGTCAGATAACCGATCCAGCGAAGCCAAACCGGCTGTTTTAAAAAGAGCGGCAATATTTTTTTTCCCTTTTCATTAAATATTTCAACAATGAAAATGATTAGAAAACAAAATAATGCAAAGAGAAATTGAGGCAGATTACCGATAAATTTAAACTGAGCAGAATCTATATGGATATTTCTGAAAATATGGGAAATGAAATACCCCGCATCAGAAACCGTATTAGAAAAAAAGAAAACCATGGAAAAAGCCATATAGAAAAAAACAACCAATCTGCTAAAACTGTTCACTGAACTCTTTGAAAATCGTGAAGCAAATTTTATTCTGTAGCGCTTTGTATAAAATTCATAAACAATGGCAATTGCCTGCAAAAGGCCTAGTGTAACAAAAGTAAGATTTGGCCCGTGCCAGATTCCAACAATAAAGAAGGTTAAAAAGATTCCAGATGTTACTGCTACATTTCCAAACCTTCTGAATTTGATGATAAACGGATTATAAATAAAATCGTTGCACCAGGAGGATAATGAAATGTGCCATCTGCGCCAAAATTCAGAAACATTTTTTGATAAAAAAGGCCGATTGAAATTATCCATTAGATTAATTCCAAAAAGTTTTGCAGAACCTAAAGCCATATCAGTATAACCTGAAAAATCACAGTAGATATAGATTGTTTCCACAATTAAAACCGTAAAAAGTTGCAATCCTGAAAATTGATGAACATCGTGGTAAACTGCAGAAACGCTTATATAAAGCGTATCAGCAATCACTACTTTTTTAAATAATCCCCATAAAAACAACCTTAGTCCATCATTAACCTGATCCCTATTAAACTTGCCAGGATTTTTTAATTGAGGAAAAAAATGATTGGATCTTTCAACTGGTCCGGCCAGAAATTTTGGAAAAAAGAGCACGTAGGTTGCAAAAGCTGCAAAGTCATATTGCGCCTTTTCGCTTCCCCTATCAATACGAATCAGATAAGATAAACATTGAAAAGTGTAATAGGAAATTCCAAGAGGAATCATTATTTTTATATAAGGACTTTCAAGATAGATCCCGGAATCGAAAAATAAAGAATTAATTTCCTTCAGATAAACATCAAAGTATTTAAATAA
>JBQCFO010000497.1:0-9705 GCA_051959055.1 Ginsengibacter sp.
AAAGTCGCTTTCAGCTTGTATCCTGTTTCTATTCAACAATTATTTGACATTGCCGACAGCAACAACATCATGCCGCCAAAAAGTACCTGGTTTGAGCCAAAATTAAGAGACGGACTTTTGACACATCTTATTAATTAGTCAGCTAATTAGCCAATTGATAAAGTATTTTATCTTTACCAGATGAAAAAAATCTTCTTTGCAATTACTTTCTGTGTCCTTGTTATCAATGTTTTTGGCCAGCAGGATGATATAGATAAACTTCATGAAAACGCAAAAACATTTATGCGCCAGGGAGATTTTGCAAATGCGACACTTATCCTTACAAGAGCGCGCCAGCAGGATCCGCAAAACCTTGACATTGCCAAAGATCTGGCGATGAGTTATTATTTGCAAAAAGAAAATGAAAAGGCGCTCAATGTGATAAAGCCTTTTGTGGATAATAATAAGGCCGACGATCAAACCTATCAGCTTACGGCTACTATTTACCGCGCTTTATTACAGGATAAGGAAGCTGAGAAAATTTATAAAAGAGCGATAAAAGAATATCCTAAAAGTGGCGGATTGTATAATGATTATGGGGAAATGCTTTTATTCAAACATGATCCCGCATCCATTAAACAATGGGAAAAAGGTATCGAAATGGATCCTTCATACGGGAATAATTATTACAATGCCTGTAAGTATTATTATTATACAGACTTTGCAAAATCTAAAGTCTGGTGTTTGCTTTATGGAGAAATTTTTGTCAATATTGAATCCTTTACTTCCCGCACAGCAGAAGTAAAGGATATTTTACTGGATGGTTATAAAAAGTTTTTTGCAGATCCCGATCTTTTAAAAAATACCAAAGATAAAAATGCATTTGAGATTGCTTTTTTGACCTGTATGAACCGGCAAAACGATGTAGTGATCCGTGGTATTAATGCCGAAACAATAACGATGATCCGAACCCGTTTTATGCTCGATTGGAATAAAAACTATGCGGATAAATTCCCTTTCCGCCTTTTCGAATTACAGGAAAACTTGTTGGAACAAGGCTTATTTCCCGCTTATAATCAATGGATATTTGGCGCTTCACAAAACCTGGCCGCTTATCAAACCTGGATGAGTAATCATGCATCAGAAGCGCAGGCATTTAAAAATTTTCAATCAGGAAGAATTTTTAAAGTACCTGCCGGACAATATTATCGTTGATCTTTTTGAAAATCCTATTTTTTTGAAAGTTGTTTATTATTTAATTGCTAATTTAGAACCGCCTGATAAAAACTTTAAAAATTGTATTTTAAAAAGGAAAAACCATGAGCGGCCCCACACGATTATTTGATTGTATTGATATTCATATAAAAGATGCGCCTTCCAGAACGATGCTCGCTGGAAAGGAAAATGGAGAATGGAAAGAATATACTACTGTTGAAGTTTCAGAAATTGTAAATAAACTAAGTTCCGGTTTATTATATGCCGGCATTTCTCCTGGAGATTTTACCGAAGAAGGCCGCGATAAAGTAGCGGTTATTTCTAAAAACCGGCCGCAATGGGTGATGCTCGATCTTGCAGTGCAAAAAGTTGGAGCAATCCTGATTCCGGTTTATCCAACGGTTAGTGAAACAGATCTTGAGTTTATTTTGAAAGATGCCGGAGTGAAAATAATATTTGTAAATGATCAAGGATTATTTGAGAAAATCAGTCATATCAAAGCGAACCTTCCACAATTAAAAGAAATTGTTTCTTTTGAAAAAATTGACAATGTCAAACATTGGAAGGAAATGTTATTGCCATTAACAGAAAATATTTTAGGTGAAATAAAAAACATTTCAGATAAAATAAAATACGAAGATCTGGCAACAATAATCTATACTTCCGGAACAACCGGAACTCCGAAAGGGGTTATGCTTTCACACAAAAATATTCTAAGCAATGTACTCGACAGCATGCCCTGTTTTCCACCCGGAGAAAACTTTAAAGCGCTTAGTTTTTTACCACTCAATCACATTTTTGAGCGCATGGTAAGTTTTTTGTATCTCTTTCGAGGCACTTCCATTTTTTTTGCTGAAAGCATGGATACCATTCCGCAAAACTTAAAAGAAGTAGCACCCGATATGTTTACAACTGTGCCACGCCTGCTGGAAAAAGTGTATGAAAAAATAATGCAAAAGGGAGAAGAACTGACAGGTATAAAAAGAAAATTATTTTTTTGGGCACATGGCCTTGCTTCGCGGTTTGAGATTAATAAAAATCAGGGATTTTTTTATAACCTTCAACTGGCTATTGCTAATAAACTGATTTTTAATAAATGGCGTGAGGCGCTTGGTGGAAACATCGTCTGCATCATTAGTGGTGGCGCCGCTTGCCAGGTAAGGCTTATACGCATTTTTACTGCTGCTAAAATTCCAATTATGGAAGGATATGGACTCACTGAAACTTCTCCTGTTATTAGTGTGAATCGCTTTCAGGAAGAAGGCAGAATGTTTGGAACGGTAGGACCTTTGATCAATAATGTAGAAGTAAAAATTGCAGAAGACGGTGAAATTTTATGTAAAGGTCCTAATATCATGATTGGATATTATAAACATCCCGAACTTACTGCAGAAGCAATGGAAGGGGAGTGGCTTAAAACAGGTGATATCGGCACCATGGTAGATGGTAAATTTTTGAAAATCACAGATCGCAAAAAAGAAATGTTTAAAACAAGTGGTGGAAAATATGTAGCCCCTGTAGCGATCGAAAATAAAATGAAAGAATCTACATTTATTGAAAATATAATGGTGGTGGGTGCAGGCCAAAAGTTTGTAACAGCTTTGATTGTTCCTGCTTTTAATAATTTAAAAACCTGGTGTATTGAAAATAATATTGATTCCAGCGATAATGAGAAGATGATCCGTAATCCTTTGGTGCATGACCTTTATAACAGAGAAATTGAAAAATACAACCAGTTTTTCAATCATGTAGAGCAAATAAAAAAGTTTGAATTGCTTCCAAATGAATGGGGCATTGATACCGGCGAAATGACACCAAAACTAAGCCTCAGGCGCAAAGTGTTATTGGAAAAAAACAAAGAGATCATAAACGGGATTTATTCATAAACATTTGAAATTTTATGAAATTGCTTTCAGTAAACAAATAAATACCGGTGATTCGTGTTTGCGACTCAATTCTTGTTACTTAATGAGCATCCTAACAGGGTACAGTTTGAAATAAACTTCAAAGACCATCGGGTTTCTTCCACATTGTTTCAAGGTATAAATACACGTGCGATTTTTTGAGAGCGCCTGAATAAGCAATAGAGAATTCTGAAAATAAATCATGAGGATGCTACCTGGTAACAATTGTTTTGTGCATTTGAATGTTCATCACACTCATTCGGGAAGAATCTTTTACATGTTTATACAAATGCATTTCACTCATACATTGGTTTTCAGAGGTGACACCTTTTCGAAAAGGTGACACCTCTGAAACCCATACATCACAATTACTTAATCTTATATCTGAATCCGCCGTACATCAGTCTTCCACTCACAGGTCCCCAAATCATTGACGCGTCAAAATATTTTCCAAACGGTTCATCGGCAGCGAGAATAACATTCTTCTGAAAATAATTTGTAAGGTTTTCTCCGCCAACATAAATTTCAAATCCTTTGTTTTTTCCGAATGATTTACTCACCTGTGCATTCATAGAAATGTAGCCGGGCGAATACTCAGACATACGATATTGAACCGGATTTTCCCCGGTGGACGGAATGCGTTTTTTTCCAACGTAGTTGATGGTGTAATCAAATTTCCAACCTTTCATTGCATAACCAAGATTTGCAAATGCGCGATTCTTTGCTGTAAACGGTTTTTCCAAAAGCTTGGAGTCGTATGTGGTTTCCACATTAAACCAACGATAAGCCAACCTCACATCCAAATCTTTTAACGGCACAAGGTTGAGTTCACTTTGAAAACTGTTTGAAAATGATTTTCCGGTTAGATTATAAAACTTTATTTGTCGAACATCTTCCAAATCGGCAACTACCTGGTTAATAAAATCGTTTCTGTAAAAATCGAAGCTTAGCATTGCATCTCTTTCAAAAAGTTTAAATTTCTGATCGATACTGATGCCTTTATTCCAGGCTACTTCAGGCTTTAGTCCATATGCTTTGTTTTCATTGTCCGAAATAATATTTACGGTTCTCGCACTCACCAGTGCGCCCATATTTTCAGCAAAAATATTTGCAGTTCTTTGCCCGCGGCCTGCGCTGAGCCTGATAGTCGTTCCTTTTACCGGCGCATATCTAACGTTCAATCGGGGCGTGGTAAACCATCCATACAGGTTATTGTGATCTTCACGCAAACCAGCAACAGCGCTGAATTTGTCGTTCATAGTATATGTGTATTCAAAGAAAGCGCCAGGCACTATTTCATTTCTTTTGAAAGTTTCAGCTTTATATAATTCATTGTATTTATCAGCCGTAAGGCTTAAACCGGTTCTGAATTTATGAGCAGAATTTCCAATGATGCTTTGGTAAATCAAGTTTGAATAAAAATTACTTTGATGTGCGTTATAATTGATCAAGCCAAAATAAGAATTCTGCTGATGGTCGAATCCCGACAGTTGCAATCCAATGCTTTGATATTTTTTCTCAGGAAAAATATAACCGATTTTGGCAAAACCTTCATAGCGGTTGGTTTTTATTCCAAGGCCGTACGAATTGGTGGTTAATTTATCTGAAACGTTGTAATTCATTTCACCCCCTGTTTTATCATCTGTCAAAAGCTTTGCTCCGAAATGAATTTGCAATCCTTTTTGGTTTTCATATTTCCATTTGTTAATTGCGCTGAATAAATTTCCTGTTGGCAAATCACGGAATCCATCCTTATTTTCATCCACTTTATTGTATAAAAAATCATCATGAAGCAACAATATTGTGGACCATTTTTCATTTAAATGTTGAGCGAGATTTGCATTTAAATCGGTTTTGCCCATCTCATTTATATAGCCATTCAAATAAAGTTTTTCAGTGGTTGAGGGATCTTTCAACTCAACATTTATTTGCCCGGCAATACTTTCAAAGCCGTTGGCAACGGAACCGGTACCTTTACTCAATTGAATACTTTCTATCCAGGGGCCGGCAATGCTGTTGAGTCCGAGTGGCGTAGCAATCCCACGCGGACCCGGAAGATTTTCTACTGTAAGTTGTGTGTAAATTCCTGCAAGCCCCAATAATTGAATTTGTTTGGAACCGGTAACTGCATCGCTATAACTTACATCCACACTCGGATTTGTTTCAAAACTCTCACTCAGGTTGCAACAGGCTGCTTTTAATAAATCTTTGGAACTGATCATCAAACTTCTGACCGCGCCCAGATCGTTTATGTAGGAATATTTGGGTTTCCCTTTAATATTGATTGCTTTCAATTGCCCGTTGGATGCAAGTACGATTTGTAACTGGTGCGCATTATTGATTTCAATCGAATCGGACTGGTAACCGGTATAGCTTACAATTAATTTTGATCCCGGCTTATTTTCAGCGATTGAAAAAGCGCCGTGTTTATCAGAAATCGTTCCTTCTTGTGTGCCCGACCAAACGATGCTTGCACCGGCAAGCGGAAGAAAATTTCCCTTGTTATCTTCTGACACTACCACCCCGTTAATCCTATGGGCATTACTGCCGGATATAGGATGCGGGTCAATGTTTTCGACCACATCACGGTAATGGCAACATTCCGGCAACGCATTATATACTTTGTCCTCTGCTTTTTGATCTTCAAGATCATGGCCCGCTGCAAGCACTTTTGATTTAATTTTCTGCAGGCTGATTATCGAAGGATCATAAATTACCGCAAGCATTTCTGTTTCTATGTTCCAGCTTGCAGATTCTATTCCTTTTACTTTCAATACTTTTTCAATACGCTGTTTACATTGAATACATTCTCCGTAAACTTTGAAAGAAGCGGCACTATCTGCAGAGTTTGTTTGTGCAGTTGTAGAAAGGAAAGTAGTTAGCAATATAATTATTGCGAATAAAAATTTATTGTAAGTATGGTAAATACTAAACGGGTGTAGGGAGCTTATTTTATTTATAGAAGTTTTCATGTCTTTTATTTGATCTGTTCATCCAGACTTATCTATCACAATTGAAGGATAGATAAACTGATTTTATGGATTGTTCGGTGTTACGAATAAGTATTAAATGACCGAATGATCTTAAAAAGTTTTTTTTAAGATGGGGATAGCTAAAGGTGAAATCAGATCAAAAAAGTGCAGTATAGAATACAAAAATTTGTTTTGCCTCGAAAAGGCGTAAAACTTTCGGGATGTTTGGTTTCGGTTTTTAAAAATTTATCGGGTTCATTTGAAGAGAAAGTTTCAGGTAAAAAGGCATTTGTCAAAAATAATTTTTGAAAAAAAACTTCCGGCAGATTTTGATCGTTGTGAACCTTCAAAACTTTCATGTGGCTGCTGCAACAATCGTTTGCATTATTATGCATTCCGCATTTCTCACATTTATTTCCGTTTTTTTCTATTAGGCTCCAGGCAATGGTTTTACCCATACATTGTTGTATGTAAACCGTAGCGCCTGAAGAGGAAGCCAGATAGGCAAGGGTTAATATGAAAAGAAGAAGTTTTTTCATAAATCAGGAGACAAAGGTAGTTGTATTTTTTTCAAAGATTACTGATAGTGCCATAGATTATTTTAATGCTTCTGCTTTGTATCCGGCTTTTTGTACAGTTCTTATAATATCGTTTTCATCCAGGCTTTCATCGCTAACAGTCAATATTTTTTTTGGATTTAAGGTGTCTACTTTCCATTTTCCTTCGCCAATTTCTTTATTGAATACAGGAGTTACTTTGGCAATGCATGAGCCACACATAATGTTTGTTACAAATTCAATAGTCTTCATTCCCTGTCCTTTTTTGCATGCAAATTTAATAGTGGGCCGAAATGAACTGGTATATAATTATGGAAAAGGTGTATACCATTATGGAGCATTGCTAACTCAAAAACATGTAATTAAAATATACCTCTTGATTTTCATGCGTTATCACTTTTATCGAAGCTTGAGAATGACAAAAAAAGAAGCGCACTTTGTCTTTTGATATTTTACCACGCTAAAAAATATCTCAAGTAAAAATATCAGGTATCTGTATTTTCAGGTCAGAAGTCGTATGCGCCAATGATTGATTTTGAGTCAAGGTGTATCTTCAAAGGTTCAAAAATCCTGAAAAGAAAATCATCGAATCAATTACATGCTCCTGCCAGTAAGGCCATTCGTGGCCGCCATCGTATTCGTTATATTCGTGCACGATATTTTTTTCAGACAATTGCCGGTGCAAGATGCGGTTATCATTGAGAAGTAAATCTGAAAGTCCACAATCAAATCTGATGGCAGGAAGATGGTTTTTATTTTTTAATATTGTTTGAAAAACATCTTCTTCTGCTTTATCTTTCTGTAAATAATTATCCATGTTTTCTTCAACAAATAACTTCATTTGATCGAGATTCGTAATGGAAGAATGAGCACTAATAGCGGTGAATAGATTGTTATATTTTACTCCGATTTTTAAAGCGCCAAAACCGCCCATTGACAAACCGCCAATAAACAACTTTGATTGTTTGCTGACAGCAGGAATACATTCCATCATTGCGGAAGGAACATCTTCCGCAATCCATTTTTCAAAATCATATCCATTATGTGAAACATAACCGGAGCCGTCGCCCCACAATCCATCCGAGGGCATGGCAATGACCATCGGCGGAATTAATTTTTTTTTGATAAGCTCCAACGCAGAAATATGAATACCACCACTTAATGTCCAACTCCAGGAGCTTCCATATACACCATGAAGTAAAATTACCAATGGGCAATCATTCATTTCTTCTATTCCGGGAGGTGCAAAAACACAAATATCGCCACGGCCTTTTAAATATTTGCTTTTAACGGTAATGTATCTGATAAAAGCATTTTCAAATCGTGGATTGGAAATCTCTATTGTGCGAAATTGTGTCATTATTCATTTTTGCGCGAGGCTTTAAGTGCAGAAAGTTTTTCTTAAAATACAATTACTCCTTTTGCATTTTTTCCTTTCAGCAAATCGTCAAATGCCTGATCAAGTTGTGATAGCGAATAAGTAGAGGTTACTAATTCTTCGAGAAATAATTCTTCTTTTTCATAAGAATTTATAATAGCAGGAAAATCAACCTGTGGTTTGCATTTGCCATACAATGGATTGATATATTTTTTATCCCATTCAAATAAATTCATGTCGATCCTAATCTCTTCTTCAATGCCACTCACCTGCACAGCAGTGCCGGCATTTCTGATCATGGCTAATGGAGAAGCGCCCAAAGCCGGTACAGCAGTGCATTCAAAGGCATAATCTGCCCCTCTGCCATTGGTTAATTCTTTTACTTTTGAAGCAGCGTTTAATAAACCATTGTCATCTTTGTCAGCAAGAATGGTATTTGTGGCGCCCATTTTTTTTGCCATTTCAAACCTGCTCTCGTTTACATCAATTACAATAATTCTTTCTGCTTCGCAAATTCTTGCCGACTGGATTACATTCAGTCCGACACCGCCTGCCCCAATCACTACTACATCTGAACCGCGCTTCACTTTTGCGGCGTGCACCACAGACCCATATCCGGTCATTACACCACATCCGATGATAGCCGCAGCGGGAAAAGACATTTTTTCAGATGTATTTTTTATGACAGCAGCTTTTTTTACAAGGGCGTATTCGGATAGAGTACCCAGATTAAACGAACGATCAATATTTTTTCCATTAATGGTTGTACCCGTGTAATGAGCATGCCCGCGATTGTTCTTGCCGGTTACCGGAGAATTGTTTTCACAAATGTTCTGATTGCCTTTTTTACATTGAAAGCAATGCCCGCAAGGGATTGCCCAGTTTAAGATAACTGAATCGCCCTCTGCCAAGTCTTTGACATTCCTGCCAATTTTTTCAATAATACCGGCTCCTTCATGGCCAAGAACCATTTGCTTTCCCCATTTTAGAGAATCATAATCGGTATGGCAGAGTCCTGCTGCTTTTATTTTTACACGGATTTCATCAAAGGAAGGTTCATCTACTTCTATCTCTTCGATTGTGACATTTCCATTACCATCTGTTATTGCGCCTTTGCATTTTATCTTTTCCAAGCAGTAATTTTTTTATTTTTTTATTTGTTAAAACTTTGTTGATAATAAGATCTTATAGAACGCAGGTCATAAGACCAAAGGGTTTAATTCAGAATCAGCGATACTTCCAACCTCTTTATTCATCAGCCATGTTTTTAAATCATTTTCCTGCCATGAATTTTTAGGCTCTGCGATTCTTGCATCATCAGCAAGATAGATAATAGTAAATACTTCCCGCATAATGCCAGAGTTATTTCCGGGCGCATTATGAATAGTAAAACCGGTGTGCCATGTGGCATCACCGGCTTTCATGGTTTTTGCACGACTGATTTCAAAATTATTTTCCTGCACATATTTATCAAATTCCTGTTCTGATTTATCTGAAATTTCATAATTAAAAATGCTTCCTTTTTTTTGTGAACCCGATGCGAAAGTCAACATGCCCATATCCACAGTTATATCAACAAGTGGCATCCACATGGTAATGGTTTTATGCGTATCAATTGGCCAGTAATATTGATCCTGGTGCCATGGAGTAGGGCCGCCACCTGGCTCTTTGAATAGAGCCTGGTCGTGATAGATGCGTAC
>JBQCFO010000498.1:0-2104 GCA_051959055.1 Ginsengibacter sp.
AGCTACACAATAGAAAAAATATTTTTTTTTTGTTTTTAATGAAATCCGATTACCTGTATCATTTTATTTAAACATAAAGGAATTTCATTAGAGATTAACTGTTATAAGACATGAAGAGCAAGATACAAACACAGTAAAATCAGGTGTTTTAAAAATCCTGAAAAAACCGAATAACTAACTTTGCAGGCTAAACAAAAAAAAGTCTGTATGTCAGTACCAACGATGTTTGAAGTACCAAAAAATATTCTGTTTTCTATAGGACTGCCTTCTGCTGAAAATACTTTTTACCAGCTTCCACCAGATGAATTAACCGAACAATGCCTTGAAAGAAATGAAGGTGCGTTAAGTGAGAGCGGAGCATTGGTTATCAACACCGGAAAATTTACAGGCCGGAGCCCCAAAGATCGCTTTATTGTAAAAGATAAAATCACATCAGACGTTGTAAACTGGAATGAAATCAATCAGCCGATTGAAGAAAAATATTTTGATATTCTTTATAGAAAAATGATTGATCATTTGGGTGAAAAAGAAATCTGGATCAGGGATTCTTTTGCATGTGCTGAGCAAAAATACCGGTTGAATATTCGAAATATTAATGAAGATCCTTCAAGCAACTTATTTGCATACAATATGTTTTTGAGGCCTTCAAAAAAAGAGTTGGAAAACTTTAATCCTGATTGGTATATTATTCATTCACCCACATTTTTTGCCAATCCGGAAACAGATGGAACACGACAGGAAAATTTTACCATCATCAGTTTTACAAAGAAAATTATTCTCATTGGCGGCTCAGCCTATACGGGCGAAATTAAAAAAGGCATTTTTTCTATTTTAAATTTTGTATTGCCTCACGATAAAAATGTATTGAGCATGCATTGTTCTGCCAACATTGGAAAAAATAATGATACTGCTATCTTTTTTGGATTGAGCGGAACGGGCAAAACGACGCTCAGTACAGATCCCAACCGCAAACTAATTGGTGATGACGAACATGGATGGAACCAAAATTCAATATTTAATTTTGAAGGCGGCTGCTATGCGAAAACCATTGACTTATGTCCTGAGAAGGAACCGGAAATTTTCCAGGCAATCCGGCCCGGAGCGCTGGTAGAAAATGTAACTTTTATAGAAGGAACGAATAAAATAGATTTTTCGTGCAAAAAAATTACTGAAAATACGAGAGTCGGCTATCCCCTCAGTTTTATCAGAAATGCGGTTCATCCTTCGGTCGGCGACATTCCAAAAAATATTTTTTTACTAACCGCTGATGCGTATGGAATTTTACCGCCTGTAAGCAAGCTTTCTCCCGGACAGGCGATGTACCAGTTTATCAGTGGATACACGGCAAAAGTTGCGGGAACGGAAGAAGGCGTGAATGAACCAAAACCTGTATTCAGCGCGTGCTTCGCCTCTCCCTTTATTCCATTACATCCGGCAAAATATGCAGAAATGTTTGGTGAAAAAATAAAAGAAAACGACGTAAATGTGTGGATGATAAATACCGGATGGATTGGAGGTCCTTACGGCATTGGAAATCGTATAAAACTTTCTTATACCAGGGCGATGATTACTGCTGCGCTTGAAGGCAAATTAGACAATGTGGAATATGAAGTTCATCCTGTTTTTAAAATGCAAATACCAAAAAGTTGCCCGGGCGTTCCTTCAGAAATTTTGAATCCCAAAAATACCTGGAGTCACAAAAAATTGTATGACGAAAAGGCAAAAGAACTGGCTGCTAAATTTGTAGAAAATTTTAAAAAATTTAAAGATCATGCAAGTGAAGAAATCCTTGCTGCTGCGCCGCTTATTGAGTAAATTAATTGTCGGTTAAAATTAAAATGAGAATCGGCAATATTTGTTGGTTTACTGTCCAAATTGTATGTTCTTTTTATTGCCTTTTTTAGGTACAGTCTTTGAATAAGCATCATTAAATTTTTACTTCATAAAAAAATTATCATGAAAAAAATCCTTTCATTCGCTGTGCTTTTAATCTTATTCGCAAGTACCGTAAATGCACAAAATAAGAATGAAGATAAAAGCAAAAGGGCGAGTCCTCCTGCCAGGGTAACCCAGAAAATAGCAAGTGGAGCTACCATTATCATTG
>JBQCFO010000499.1:0-3864 GCA_051959055.1 Ginsengibacter sp.
AGATAAAAGAAACTTACAATATCAGCTTTATGGATGCCAATTCTTCAACATAAAAAACTCAAACGAAAACATTATGAAACAAGTAAAATTTTATTCCCCCAACGGAGATAATTCCGGCGCTGATGGTGGAAGTGATAAGAAAACTGACAATACCCAATTAAGGACTCCCGAAAAGGATACGGTGTATGTAAGCCCAGATGGAGGAACAACTAATGAGTCGTTTCCGAAGCAGGGTGTAGAGTATGATTTTTGTGTGGATGTAACGAATACAGGCAATTTGCCTTCCGGCCCTTTCTATGTTCATTTTACTTTAAGCGGCGACCAGAATCCTCCGTTTGAACAGGACTTTAAACAGGATGATGGTCTTGATGCGGGACAAAGTGTAAAAGCAGTAGTACACTTTGGTTCCTTTCCAAATGAATTTAAAGATTATTTGCTGGAAGCATGCATTTACAGCCCTTCTGCGCCTGAAAAGCCTATTAATTGTGCAGGTACTTTTGATTTTCCGGTCAATACAGAAGACTCAGGAACCAACTCATCCGACAGCTCCGGTAACACTGATAATCCATCTGGTTCTTCTGATTCATCGACAGACAATCCCGATGTTTCAGCAGTAAACGCCGCTACATCATCCGGTTCTGCTTCTGCTGATAATGCTTCAGCATAGCAATTAGAAATTTTAACGCACGCCCTGGACGCTTCCAGCGGTCTGAACACTTGATTTCCAATTGTTGGCGGGGACGCCAACAAAAGCAGTGCCGGACTCCAACAAAAGCATGATCAGAAAGTTTTCAGTTTTAACCAATAAAAAGACCGACCACCTAAATAATTTATCATGAGCAGCTTCCCTATTTTAGACCTCGTAATCGGAATCATATTTATTTATTTCCTGCTTAGTATTATTTGCAGTTCTGCTGTAGAGCTTTTCCTTTCAATTTTTAAATCAAGGGCTGGCTTGCTCGAAAATTGGTTAAAACAAATATTCAACCTGCCGGCTCTGAATTCTGAAGGCAAGCCGTTGAATGTAAGTGTGGGCCAGGCTATCATGGATCATTGTATGGTTACCGCTTTATCCAAAAAAGGAACATCTACTTCGTATATGGATGCAAATAATTTTGTATCAGCTTTATTGGATAAGATTACCATTACTCCTTCAGGTGCTAATAATACGGTTGAGTTTCCGCCTGCTAATCTTGCCGGTTACATTACTGCAATTCAAAACAGCACATTAATTTCAGGAGAACTAAAAAGAACGATTCTGATTTTTGCAAATGAAGCCAAAAGTATTGCGACTGCTTCTAACAATACAGCGCCCGTCGTGAGTGAATTGGAACTCTTTCGCGACCGGCTGGAAAAGTGGTTCAATACCAATGCAGACCGGCTTACAGGAACCTTCAAACGGACAAAGGCTCTTCCACTCACGATTATTATAGCTGTCATCATGGTCATTGCTTTGAATATGGATAGCATCCAGATCAGCAAATACTTATACAACAACCAGGCAGCCTCAAAACAACTGGCAACTACTGCAATGAATAGCTTCCAGAATTATCAGGATCAAATAGATACCGTTTTGACAAAAGATTCTGCCAGCAATTCTGTAAAGGCTACAACTATTTCAGAGTTGAATGCAAGAACGCTACAATTAAAAAATGACATGGATAGCCTCCGTGCATTGGATTTGCCGATAGGATGGAAAGCGGCAAATGTAAAAGATGGAAGAACTTTCATGAATAATTTTACGAAACACCTCGCAGGATGGCTCGCTACGATTCTGGCCATTATGATGGGTGCGCCCTTTTGGTTTGATATCCTCAATAAAATTTCAAACCTGCGTGGTACAGGCCCTAAACCGGCATCAAACAGTGATGCCGATGTAAAAAATGATTGAAGTGTAAGTGTACAAACTGAATGTTGAAAGATTAGAAGACATTTATAGATGCTTATTCTGCAATAAAAATTTAAAATACGACACGATGTCAAAAGAATTCATGTTTTACATACGAAATGCAGGTGATGCAAAAGCGGCCTTATCTGCTGATCAACATCTGGCTTTTATAAAACAATGTGAGGTTTATATTGAAGAACTCAAATCAAAGGGACAATTAATTGCTGCCCAACCAATTGCGCGGGAAGGATTTATCCTTAAAAAAACAGACGACAACTGGACAGAAACAGCAGTTGACCCATCAAAAGAAGTTCAGGTAGGATATTATCACATTACTGCAGACAACATAGAATTGGCAATAGAAATTGCAAAGCAAAATCCGGAGTTTGCATTCGTGCCTTCTGCCACAATCGAGATACGTCCCGTTAAAACAATGGAAATAGAAACAAACTTTATTTATCCGAAATAAAAGAGAAGAAAAACAAAAGGTTTGTTTGCTCAAGCAATGGATAATGGATAAATGGATAATTCCGAAAAACAACTAAGATTTACTAATTCCGTTTATCATGTTTTTATGGAAACAAACTACCGGCCTGTTTAAGAAAAAAGAAAGTACTCCTTCATAAACGATTAATAGAAAATACAAATCGCCGATATTTATTGGTTTGCTGTAATCATACGAAGGTTTTTGAATTGTTTCAGTAGGTCATTTTATATTTCAGCAGAAGCATGAAAGAACTCCTTAAAATAATTTCTTTCTCTATTCTATCACTCCTGTTTTGTAGTGCCGTCCAAAGCCAGTCTAAAAGCGATTCCCTGTTTACAAGGAATATGCCCGATACCGCAATTGTTTCTATGTATGTAGAGCGCATTTCTGATCTTGATTTTCGCAACCAGCAATATGCGGTTACTTTTTGGTTAAAAATTACTTATCATAATCCTTTATTTGATTTTGAAAAGCAACTACAGGTATATGGGTCAAAGAAAACTAAAATTATTTTAGTAAGGCTGGATAGTATGAATGGAACGTATATAGCAAGACTAAAATTCTCTTGTGAGTTAGGCCAGAATTGGGATGTGGATGCCTATCCCTTCGATAGCCAACGCCTGAATTTTAAAATTTATAATATAGTTTTTGACTCTTCCAAACTGATTTTTGAAGAAAAGGTGCAACGGATTCATAACGCTTCAATTAAAATTGAAAATGGATGGAGTATTCATAAGCGCGGTTCCTCAAGAGGAGATACTGTTGTTACGGGTTATGGAAAGGTGCCATTGGATCATGCGAATAACCATTCAATTCTTTGTTTCAGTATGGATATTCACAGGTGGGGTTGGGGTATTTTTTTTAAATGTTTTATTGGAATGTACGTGGCATTTTTTGTGGCATATATCGCTTTTTTCATCGACATTGACAGAGTTGAACCACGCTTTGGCTTACCGGTTGGCGCTTTGTTTGCAGCTATTGCCAATAAATATGTTATTGAAAGTTTGCTTCCTCAAACCCCCGAATGGACCATTGTAGACTGGTTTCATTTCTTTACTTTTCTTTCCATTTTATTGGTTATTTATTTTTCTGCTATTGAACTTGACTTAAAAAAAACGAATACTTATCAAACCAGCAATTTGAAAGTTTACAGGATAAAAAAATGGATTGCTGAAAAGGGACATTTTATTATTTTATATGTTTATATAAGCCTTAACCTTATTTTAATTGTTTGGGCTACAACCCATGAAGCAACCCATGACATGAAGAATTATACTTCCACTAAATGCTCCTGTCTCGTATCGCAGGATGAACCGAATTGAAGAGATATGAAAACTTTGGAAAATAATAAAACAGCTGAATTAGTCCTCTTTGCATAGCAGAAGTAGAAGGAAGGTTTAAGATTGTTTTCAATCTTTCTCCTTTAAAAAAAAATCAAAATAAATAAAAAGAATGCCTGGAAACCTATTTTGCCAAGCTGCATTTCTAA
>JBQCFO010000500.1:0-11634 GCA_051959055.1 Ginsengibacter sp.
AACGCTGTGAAGGCGGTATTTGGTAGCGATTCAATACTTCATCCGGTGCTTTTAAATAACTCGTTGAAATATACACAAGGGCGTTGCTCATTCCGTATTTATCGTTTAACTGGCGGTATAGTTTTAAGGATTTACTTAAAAAAAATATCGCGGAATCATAATTACCCATTCCGTTGTAAAGAATTCCTGTATTGATAAGGTTGGATGCAATTCCCCTGTTATTGCCAAGCTTTTTATTGATGGCCATTGCCTGCTGAAAATATGATAAAGCCTTTTTTTTGTTGCCCAAATCATCATAAGTTTCACCGATATTTCCTAATTCATTTTGCACATTGTACAAATCATCCATTTTCCTTGAAATTTCCAACGCTTTCATTTGGTATTCGAGCGACTTGTTGTAATTGTGCAAATGATTATAAACAAGGCCAATATTTATAAAAGCAGTGGCCATATTTTTTTCTTCTCCGTTTTGTTCATAAATGTGCAATGCATCAAAATAATTATCGAGCGCTTTGGGATAATCAGAAAGAAACAAATAAACAACACCAATGCTGTTGAGCGTTATCGCCATACCGGTTTTGTTGTTGATGCTTTTTAAAATTTCAAAAGCCTCTTTTTGATAATCCAATGCCCGCGAATAATCAGATAAATTGAAATAGCTCATGCCCATATTATGTATCACACTCGCAATGCCCTTTTGATCGTGGAGATTCCGGCGAATGGTAAGAGATTTATTAAAATAAATTAATGCGGTTGAATCATTTCCCCGGGCCGAATAATTTACTCCTGCGTAATTGCAGGCAGTTGCCAATCGTTTTTCGTCTTTTATTTTTTGAGAAAGTTGAATGGCTTCATTTGCAGACTCTATTCCTTTTTTTGGATCAGTGTCTTTATAGTAAAACGCAAGATCAATTAGAGTATTTAGTCTATTGGTGTCCTGTTGATGATGTTTTTTTAAAATATTTTCAAGAGAATCTATAATACTTTGTTGTGCAGAACATGCACAGCTGATGAAAATAAAACCGGTAAAAAAAGCGAGAATTCTCATTTCGCAAAGGTTGATTTCAGATACAATTTACAGAAAAATTAGATTTGTTTGAATGATATTATTGATAACTTCTTTTTCAAAAAAATAAGAATCCTTGTTATTTATTCTTTTACTGAAAATAAAAAAAACATACGCCATATTATTCTTTATGTCTTTGTGTAAAAATAATTTGTGAAAAAAAATTATATAAACAGGAAAGAGCACGAAGTTTCACTAAGAAAAGCGTTGATAATTATCCCTAAATCATTTTTGAAAAAATAAGAGTCCCTGTTATTTATTCTTTTACTGAAAATGAAAGATCCTTGTGTTCTTTGTGTCTTCGTGTGATAAAAAATCTTTGTAAAAAAAAAGAAGTCACGTCAAAAATCTTCTTGCTTGTCAACAAATAATAAATGAAACCCTGCAAATAATAAATGCAGCTTGTTTCAGCGCTTTCGTGCATTTACATTAGCATTCATATTCGCAGTCTGCAAAATTTGAATTACATAATTCTTTAAAAAAAATTATCATGAATAACGATCCCATTTCCGGTAAGTCCGCTATCACACAGCAAAACGTGTCAGAAGCACTGAATAATCTGTCAAAAAAACGTTCCATCATTCCGGTAGCTTTTGCACTGATTGTTGTCTTGTTTTTTTTCAGTTTTTGCGATTTCAAATGCAACAGTGTCAAAGTCGCTTCACTTACTGGTATCAACATGGTTACGGGAACGCATATTAAAACGGCTGCTGATAATATTCCCGATGACAATTATTTTAATTCCTTTGGTAATAACAGAACAACTCAGCAAAATAAAGGTGATAAAGTAGAGCCAAATCTCTGGGCCATACTTTCTTTGCTTTCAGCCATTGGCGGCTTTGCAGCATTTTATAAAAAAATAAAAAAAGAATCGCTTGCCGGTACTGCAGCGGGAGCAGTCGGGTTCATTTCTTTATTGATTCTGCGGTCTGCAATTAAAAATAAAATCAGCGAACAAAGTGGTGTTATGGTTCCCATTGAGATTGATTTTCTCTTTGGTTACTGGGCTTCTGTACTGGCTTTTTTTATTGCCGGCGGATTGAGCTACCTGCGTCTGAAACAAGAGAAATTAAAAGAATCTGAAATGCACGGTGTTGCCTCTGTTTCCAAACCCGTTACGCCTCTTCAAGTAAATATTATTACCGGGGATAAAACTCCAAATACATAATAAATAATTTCTTTCAGGTTTGCAAATGAACACTCAATTCAAACAATAAAAAATACAACAAATGAAAAAGATCCTTTTTATTTTAATCACATTAGTGGCCACAGATTCATTAACTGCACAGCCATTTCTAAAAGGAACCAATATTTTGAGCGCAGGCATCGGACTGGGAAGCTCTTTAGGAAGTTACTCACGAAGCTCGCAAACCCCGGCACTGAGTCTCAGTTATGAAAAAGGCGTATGGGATATTGGCGGTCCCGGCGTAATAAGCCTTGGCGCTTATGCAGGAAGAAAAAGCTATAAATATTCTGTATCGACCTATACCGAAAAATGGGGCTATACGATTATTGGAGTCAGAAGCGCTTATCATTATAATGGAATTGATAATAATAAGTTTGATGTATATGGTGGTGTAATGCTTTCTTATAACATACTAAATTATTCTTATAAAGATGAGAGTGGCAACAATATAAATGGCGGCGGAAATTACGGCAGCGGCACTGGCTTTACTTTATACGTTGGCGGCCGTTATTTTTTCTCAGATAATATTGCCGCTTTTGCCGAATTGGGTTATGGAGTTTCCTACATCACTTTATGATTAGCCTTTAAATTTTAAAATTTAATTTTTGGCATTTTATGGAAAACAAATTTTCTTCTTTTCCGATTTTTGTAATCTTCATATTAACGCTGGCGAGTTGTAAAAAAGATACACAAAATCCAAATCCGGATAATGCAAATGCCGGGTATTACATGCGCTTCAAACTAAATGGAATTCAAACGCAATTCAATAGTGTTCCGATTGCCCAAAGCGCTTATAACAGCAGCGATAAAGTATATGTAACAGGGCTTTTGGCTTATAAAGATTCTTCAAAAATAAACCAGGATTTGATTGATATAGCTGTTATAAACAAAGATGCTCTTACAGCCGGATCTATTTATAAAGATCCTGTAAAAACACTTTCAGGCACCGATGCTGTACCGCAGGTAATTCTTACTTATTACAATTCACAAAAAGAATCTTATGTGTCTATGGGTTTATTTTGTGATGACGCCGGTAATTTTAGTTTTTTCCTGCCCGATTATAAAAACCTCGTTGCTGATGCAAAAGTTACTGTTGTCAATATCGGCTCCAATTACATCAAAGGAACTTTTTCAGGCACTGTTTTTAAACTGAATAGCAGCACATCAACTTATGATAAAATACCAGTGACAGAGGGAGAATTTAATTTGAGGTATCTGCATTAAATTCTTTTCTGGAGTAACAACCTTTTTAAAAGCGTGTCACAGGTGAGCCTTTTACTGTTATTTTTTTTCAGGCAAAAGCTTTACAATTTTTTTTCTGCCAGCGTTGTGTCTTTACGAACCGATTACAATCATTGTTTTATTGTTGAAGCCGGAATTGTTTAATTAGCTAATTTGCAAATCAGCTGATTAATGTATGGATAAAGAAATTCTTCTCAATGCTTTTCGTCTAATGTGTACTGCCGGTGCCATGGCTAAAACTTATGAAGCCAACAGGCAGGTTTGCAGATATGTTCATTCTACATCCCGCGGCCATGAAGCGATTCAGCTTGCAACTGCTTTTCAATTGTTGCCTTGTGATTATGTAAGCCCTTATTATCGTGATGAAAGCTTGTTGCTTGGATTGGGCTTTTCGCCTTATACTTTGATGCTTCAGTTGCTGGCAAAAGGAAATGATATTTTTACCGGTGGAAAAGAATATTATTCGCATCCTAATTATCGCGGAGAAGATAAACCTACCATCATTCATCAAAGCAGTGCTACCGGGATGCAGGCGATTCCGGCAACAGGAATTGGACAGGGATTGCAATATTTGCAAACCATAAATTCTCCTCTATTTAGAAAGGGAAAAAATGGTGAATCACCAATCGTGATTTGTTCGCTCGGCGATGCAAGCCTTACCGAAGGTGAAGTGAGCGAAGCCTTACAGGTAGCGGCTTTAAAAAAACTTCCGATCATTTATTTGGTTCAGGATAATGATTGGGGAATCAGTGTTACGTCTGAAGAAGCGAGAACGATGAACGCAGCGGAATTTGCAAAAGGTTTCAAAGGCTTGAAACACATCAGCATTGATGGCAGCGATTTTCAGGAAAGCTTTGAAGCGATGAAGAAACTGGTAAAAGAGGTTAGGGAAAATTCAACGCCATTTTTAGTTCATGCAAAAGTGCCCCTCCTCGGCCATCATACAAGCGGAGTAAGAAAAGAATTTTATCGCTCCCGGGAAGATTTGGAAAAACATTTAAAAGAAGATCCGCTGCCAAAACTGAAGAAGCGTTTACTGCATCTTGGCTTCGAAGAAAAAGATTTAGATGATATCGAATCAATCGTTTCTGATGGAGTAGCGCAGCAGTTTGAAAGCGCGAAAAACGCACCGGAACCGGATCCTTCAAAAGTGCAGGAGCACGTTTTTGCTTCCACAAATATTACAGAAGAAAAAGGAGGCAGATGTCCTCAAGGAAAAGAAAAAATTGTGATGGTGGATGCGGCTTTATTTGCAATTCGTGAAATTTTGGAAGAATTTCCAGAGGCGATTGTTTACGGACAAGATGTGGGCGGCAGACTAGGAGGTGTTTTCAGGGAAACTGCAACTTTAGGCGAACAATTTGGAGACCATCGTGTTTTTAATACAGCAATCCAGGAAGCCTACATCATTGGTTCCACAGTCGGTATGAGCGCAACAGGCGTAAAGCCCATTGTGGAGGTTCAGTTTGCTGATTATATTTATCCGGGTATTAATCAACTTGCGACAGAAGTTGCAAAAAGTTGTTATCTGAGCAATGGAAAATTTCCGGTGCAAACAGTGATTCGTGTTCCCATCGGCGCGTATGGCGGCGGCGGTCCCTATCACAGTGGCAGTGTCGAAACTTTATTACTTTCTATCAAAGGAATCAAGATCGCTTATCCATCAAATGCTGCTGATATGAAAGGATTGATGAAAGCGGCTTTTTGGGATCCCAATCCGGTTGTAATGCTTGAGCACAAAGGACTTTACTGGAGCAAAGTGGCGGGAACAGAAGATGCCAAAACGGTAGAACCTTCAAGCGATTATATTTTGCCCCTGGGAAAAGGAAATGCTGTTTTAAAAGCAGACGAAAGCAAAATAAAAAACGGAGAAACCTGTTGCATCATTACTTATGGAATGGTCGTGTATTGGGCTAAAAATGTAGCAAAAATTTTTCCCGGGCAAGTAGAAATTATCGATTTGAGGACTTTATTTCCCTTAGATGAAGAATTGATTTTTTCTACGGTAAAAAAACATGGCAAATGCCTGGTTCTTACGGAAGAACAACAAAACAATTCCTTCGCAGAAGCGTTTGCAGGGAGGATTTCAAAAGAATGTTTTCAGTTTTTAGATGCAGCGGTAGAAGTGCTTGGCGCATTAAATCTCCCTGCAGTGCCTATGAATGTTGGATTGGAAAAAGCAATGTTGCCGGATGCAGAAAAAGTGAAGGAGATGATTATTAAATTATTGAATTATTGAATTAATAGATTTGAAGCCTCATCCCAACCCTTCTCCCAAGAAGGAGACCGGAGAATAGTGCATTTATGAGTGTTTTAAAAATAGAAATCTGAACTATTTGTTTGTTCGTTGAAATAATTAAATACCTGAAATGCTTTAATAAATATCTGTCAACAGTAATTCAATAATTATTGAATTCATTAACGAAGCCTCATCCCAACCCTTCTCCCCAGGGAGAAGGAGTCCGGAGAATAATGCATTTATTAGTGTTTTAAAAATAGAAATCTAAATTATTTGTTTGTTCGTTGAAATAATAAAATACCTGAAATGCTTTAATAAATATTTGTCAACAGTAATTCAATAATTATTGAATTCATTAGCGAAGCCTCATCCCAACCCTTCTCCCAAGGAAGAAGGAGTCCGGAGAATAGTCCATCCATTTATTTGTATTTTGAAAATAGAAATTTGCATTATTTGTTTGCTCACTGAAATTAAATATCTGTCGGATAATAATTAAATGATTGGATAATTCCGATTATCAACAAGCCTGAATTCTGTTTATTTATAACTGAAATGGTTTAATAAATATCTTGCCAACAAAATTTAAATTAAATAATTCAGTCATTAATTAAAACCAAAATGAAAAAAACGATCTACTTCTTTCTCTTTCTAATTTTCGCGGGACGAACCAATGCGCAAAGAGTAGAAATAGTTGCAGACAGCCTTCATTCATCCATACGCGGATTGAGCGTGGTCGATGATAAAACCATTTGGGTAAGCGGAAGCAATGGTACAGTCGGAAAGAGCGTTGACGGAGGAAAAACATGGAAATGGATGACTGCAAAGGGATTTGAAAAATCGGATTTCAGAGATATAGAAGCTTTTGATAAAAAAACGGCAGTCATTATAACTGTCGGGGAACCCGCTTACATTTTAAGAACCGATGATGGAGGTGAAAACTGGAAAGTTGTTTTTGAAAATAAAACAAAAGGAATGTTTTTAGACGCCATGGAATTCTGGAATGATCAAAGCGGCATTGTGATTGGCGATCCTGTTAATGAGCATTTTTTTATAGCAAGAACATTTGACGGAGGAAAAACGTGGCAAAATATTCCTGACAATAACAAACCTGTTGCAGACAAAGGTGAGGCGTGTTTTGCTGCAAGCGGAACCAATATCAGAAAGCTAAATAAGTCAGAAGCAGTCTTTGTTTCCGGTGGCTTAAGCTCGCACTTCTTTTTTCGCAACAGAAGAATTCTACTTCCTGTTGTTCAGGGAAAGGAATCTGCAGGCGCTAATTCCATTGCTGTTAAAAACAGTAAAACGATGATTGTTGTGGGTGGCGATTTTTTAAATAAAGATGACAGGGATCAGAATTGCGCGATTACATATGATGGAGGAAACACATGGTCTGAACCAAAAATTTCTCCGTTTGGATACAGAAGTTGTGTGGAATATTTACATAAAAACAAATGGATTGCCTGTGGATTAAATGGATCGGATATTTCAACAGATGATGGCAATACCTGGACAAATTTTAGTAAAGAAAGCTTTCATGTTTGCCGCAAAGCAAAGAAAGGAAATGCTGTTTTTTTTGCTGGTAACGGAAGGGTAGGAAAATATATTGAATGAATTAAAAATGATGGATTAAGAATTAAGAATTTGCACAACAAGGTAACAATCAAACAGTACAACAATTGCTTCGTGATAATTCAATAATCAATACCTACTTTTGAACATATAGCAGCAGCATGGAAAACATTTATTTACTGATCGTAATTGGTTTTGTTATTGGCACACTTGGAACTCTAATCGGCGCTGGCGGAGGTTTTATTCTCGTTCCAATTCTCATTATCATGCGTCCTGATTTCACCCCTGAAACTATTACAGCCATCTCAATGGTTGTGGTTGCCTGCAATGCTATTTCCGGTTCTATTGCTTATATGGCTTCAAAAAAAGTTGATTACAAAGCCGGAATTATTTTTGCCATTTGTACTATTCCCGGATCTATTCTTGGGGTACTTACCACTGAGATAATTCCACGAGGTATTTTTGATATTATTTTTGGTATCATCATGCTGGCACTTGCCATCTTTCTTTTTTTTCATGGGGGTGAAAAGGAATCAATCAAAAAACCGGTTTCCGCTCACAAAGGATGGATACAACAGCACCTGACAGATAAATGGGGCGAACAATATGATTATGCTTATAATCTCAGACTTGGAATGCTGCTAAGTGTTTTCGTCGGATATTTTTCTCCCTTGCTGGGCATTGGTGGCGGCATTATTCATGTGCCTGCAATGGCAGAATGGCTTTTGTTTCCGGTACATATTGCTACAGCCACTTCGCATTTTATTCTCGCTATCATGAGCACGGTTAGTGTAATCGTTCATTATGTGCAGGGAAATTATAACGATCCATTGATTGTAAAAATGGTTGTAGGGATTGTTATCGGTGTAATTCCAGGTGCTCAGCTTGGTGCTTTTTTGTCCAGGAAAATAAAAGGAAAATATATTATCAAAGCGCTTGCTGTTTCTATAGCCATTGTAGGAATTAAAATACTAATCACCAGGTTTTCATAGTCCTTTTTACTTCATAATGTTGAAGGTTACAAACATGGTAATTACGAATAAAGAAAATAGGCCCAACAGAAAAATAATATCAGCGATCTTTTCATAGCGCTCACTCCTTGCATTTTTGCTTCTCATTGAAAGGAAAGAAAGCACACTGCTGATCATAAACATTATGATGGCAGCTGCCGTAAATTCATCGATAAAGGTTTTGCCATCAAGATGCAAAACTCTAAGTGAAGTAAGAACAATAAAACAAATGCCCAATAAATTAGACGAAGTGGTTAGTATGTGCGAAGATTTGTTGCTATTTTTTTCTTCCATTTTTTCTGCTAATATTTCTGAAAAAAGTTTTTAAGAAAGCCGAAGGTCATTATTTGACGGAGGCTTTTTGTCATTCCTGCGTTTTCATTTACAATAATTTGTTAAGGAAAATGGATTGAAAAAAAGATGTAAATAAAAAATCTTCAGTTTTATTGCCAGTGAATGAAGAAATAACGGAGTTTACTATTTGTTCTGCTTCTAATCGTGAAAACCTTTACCAACAAAAAAATGAGAATGTGGAGACTTACTTTGAACTTACTTACGAATCATTTCAATTGGAAGGATTTTTCAGGTAAAAAAATCAGAATGAACATGAAATAATCTAGCTACATTTAATTATTATTCAAATTTTAAAAGTAAAAACATGTTTGACGAAATTCTAAATCTAGTAAAAGAACACTTGGGAAATAATCCTCAGGTAGCTTCTGCCATTCCTGCCGACCAGGCTGATGCGGTGCACAATGAAATAGCAAATCATGTAGCGAATAATTTACAAAACCAATCGACAGCGGAAAGCGGTGGATTTGGTGGTATTCTTTCAAAACTTGAAAATAATATTGCAGCCGGAGGTACAGTGACTAATGCTATCGAAGGTGGATTGGTAAACAGCCTTGCAAGTAAATTTGGATTACCACCCTCCGTTACAGGAGCTATAGCCGGCGCACTTCCCGGTATATTGCAGAAATATATGAATAAGCAAAAAAATAATCCAACATCATAATTACAATTTTTATTGTCATTCGGATTTTTTTATTGTAATTTCTACATTCATAAACGGCATTTAAACCGTTTAAAGTGATGATATTGATAAATACATTCCCGTATCGCCATGATATTACAATAAATTTCTTTTAAAATTCTGCAGATAATTTTTACATACGATTCTACCATGAATGCAACAGTCATTTTCTCTTATGGATAATTGATGTTGCTACCTTACTTTTGCAGAATTAAAATTCCAATTTTGATATACACATTTTTACAGGTACAGAGTGTAAACAGTACATCCAATTATTTACCCATAGGCATCCAACTTATCTTCGCGGCGATATTATTGTCGTTAATGATTTATGGAACAAGCGTTTTAGGTCCTAAAAGAAAAACCGCCGATAAATTAGAAAATTTTGAAGGTGGAATAGAGATCCAGGGAAACGCAAGAAAACCAATTGCTGTTAAATATTTCCTGGTGGCTATTTTGTTTGTTTTGTTTGACGTGGAAGTTATTTTCTTTTACCCTTATGCCGTCAATTTCAGGGAATTAGGATGGCAAGGTTTCGGCGCTATCTGTATGTTTATTGGTTTTTTCCTTGCCGGATTTATTTACATCCTTAAAAAAGGTGGATTGGACTGGGAAGGGGAATAATGTGAAAATGCGAAAATGTGAAAATTGGAAAATGTGAACGATCTAAAAATATTAATAAAAACCAAGTTAATCAATTAGCATATCAGCTAATTGGCTAATTAGCTAATTAAAAAAAATTATGGCACGTCCTGTTCAATATAATATTACAGATAAACCTTTAGAAAAACCGTACTCCATCGTTCAGGGCCCCGAAGGTTATACGGGTGAAGGTTTTTTTGCTTCCAAACTGAGTGATGTAGTAGGTTTGGCAAGAAAAAATTCCATCTGGCCTTTGCCTTTTGCTACCAGCTGTTGCGGGATAGAATTTATGGCTTTGATGGCATCGCATTATGACCTGGCAAGGTTTGGCTCAGAAAGAGTAAGTTTTACTCCTCGTCAATGCGATCTGTTGATGGTAATCGGCACAATCGCTAAAAAAATGGCGCCTGTGGTAAAACAGGTTTATTTGCAAATGGCAGAGCCACGCTGGGTGTTGGCGATGGGAGCATGCGCCAGCAGTGGAGGTATTTTCGATACTTACTCTGTTTTGCAGGGGATTGACCAGATTATTCCCGTAGATGTATATGTACCAGGATGCCCTCCACGGCCGGAAGCAGTAATTGACGGATTTTTAAGAGTGCAGGAGTTGGTAGGAAATGAAAATTTAAGAAGGCGTAATTCTCCACGTTATAAAGAGCTGATGGAAACTTACGGAATTCAATAATTAAAGAATTAAGAATTAAGAAATATGGCTTTAACGAATGAAATTATCAGGAGTAGATTAATGGAAAAGTTTGGTGAGCAGATTACCGGGTGGGAAGAACCTTATGGCATGCTTACTTTTACTTCCGACAAAAATCTAAACCTGAAAGTGCTTCAATTTCTTTATGATGACCCTGAATTGGGATTCAGGTTTATGACAGATTTGTGTGCGGTTCATTATCCAAACGAGGAAGGAAAAGAACTGGCAGTTGTATATCACCTTCACAATCTGAAAGAAAACGTGCGCATTCGTTATAAAATATTTACTGATATTAAAAAGCCGGATGTTTTTAGTGCTTATGCATTGTTTTCTGCTGCCAACTGGAGGGAGCGGGAAACATTTGATTTTTTTGGGGTAAATTTTGTAGGCCATCCTAATTTAAAAAGGATTTTGAATGTAGAAGAAATGGAATATTTCCCTTTGAGAAAAGAATATCCGTTAGAAGATCAAAAACGTATTGATAAAGATGATGAAATGTTTGGCCGCGAATGAAGTTTTTCGCTGCAACCTTAAAACAAAATAGAATTTGTACATATTTCTTTGTTTACTGTAGTTATAAAAGTGAAAGAATAAAAAATGAGTGAACACGTAACCTTACCTGAAGGAAATGTTGAAAAACATACAACCACAATAAATCTTGGCCCTACTCATCCTGCCACTCATGGTGTGTTTCAAAACATTATAGAGTTGGATGGTGAAACGGTAATTAGCGCCGAACAAACGGTTGGCTATATTCACCGTGCTTTTGAAAAAATTGCCGAACATCGCACTACTTACCAGATTACTACTCTTACAGACAGACTTAACTATTGTTCTTCTCCAATCAATAATTTTGGATGGCATATTACCTGTGAAAGATTATTGGGAATAAAAACTCCGAAAAGGGTAGATTATTTGCGCGTTATTATTATGGAACTGAGCAG
>JBQCFO010000501.1:0-13041 GCA_051959055.1 Ginsengibacter sp.
TGGAGCAAAAAAGAAAACGATTTCGTAGCTGCCGGAAAAAAATGTGGTGTATTAATGGGCGATTACAGCCGTTGTGCTATTAATACTTCTTTCAACACCGGAACTGTTGTGGGCGTATGTTGCAGCATATTTGGAAATTCATTTCCCCCGAAGTTTATTGATAATTTTACCTGGGGAAATGAAAAATATATTTTGGAAAAAGCGATTGAGGATATCAATAACTGGAAAAAATTAAAGGACCTGGAAATTCGTGAAACAGAAATTCAATCACTAAAAAATATTTATCAATAAAATAAAAAATCAATGAGAAAACAAATAGCAGCGGCTAACTGGAAAATGAATTTATCGGTTGAACAAGCGAACGAATTGCTTGATCAAATTATTGAAAACAATATCACTCTTTCAGAAAATCAGGAAGCGGTTTTTGGCGTTCCTTTTCCTTATCTTCTTTTGGCAAAGGACAAAATAAAAAATAACAAAAATTATTTTATTGCTGCGCAAAATTGTTATACAAAAGAATCAGGTGCATTTACCGGAGAGGTAAGCGCAGCAATGCTTTCATCCCTTCAAATTAAATATGTAATCATCGGTCACAGCGAAAGAAGGGAATATTTTTTTGAGGATAATAAAATCCTTTCGCAAAAGGTCGACGTTTGTTTAAAAAACAATTTAAAACCTATTTTTTGCTGCGGCGAATCTTTAGAAATAAGAGAAAGTGAAACTCAAAATGAATATGTGGAAACCCAGCTAAAAGAAAGTCTGTTTCATTTGGATTCGTCAGCGATAAAAGATTTCGTTATTGCATATGAACCAATATGGGCAATAGGCACAGGTAAAACGGCAACTGCTGGGCAGGCTCAGGAAATGCATGCGCACATCAGGAATGTTTTAGAAAAAAAATACGGAAATGAAATTGCAGAAAGCATTTCTATTTTATATGGTGGAAGTGTGAAAGCCAACAATGCAAAAGAAATTTTCAGTAAGCCCGATGTAGATGGCGGACTTGTAGGGGGCGCCTCTCTCAATGCAACAGAATTTGCAGAAATTATTAAAAGCCTCAAAAACTAATCGTTTTTTTTATTGCTTCTGTTATCCTGATTTTTACACTTCCTGTTGTTACTCTTTCATAGAAATGTAAAATTTGCAATAGAAGAAGGTAGTATCGAATGTCATATGGAAGTCTGACCTTATATTTATGATTCAAATTTAAAAAATCAAAAAATGAAAAAACTTCTCATCGCTGCCCTCTTGTTTGCTGGTTCATTTAGCCTTGCAAATGCTCAAACAAAACAAAAAACAGAACACAAAAAAACCACTACCACTACTGCTGTAACTCCTGCTGCAAAAACAACTGACAAAAAGGTTGAAAAGACCACCACTCATTTGAAAGCTGATGGCACAGCAGACAAAAGATACAAGGAAAATAAAACAGTTACAACAACAACCGGCCCCTTAAAAAAAGACGGAACTGCCGACAAAAGATACAAAGCAAATAAGAAATAATAATATCTGACTTTGAAGAATTTACTGGCCGTTTTTAACGGCCAGTTTTGTTTTATAGCGGCTCGATTCAGTAAACCAAACATAGTTTCCTGTCAAAACATTTTACGACTTCAGTAAAGCAACAAATAGCTTTAATTCTTGTTTTTATGTACAAATGGCACAGTAAACTAACAAATAGTTTTAATTCCTGCCGCTGGAATCGTTCCCGCCCATGTTATTTAGGCTTTTAGCAAAAAGTTATTCAAATAATTCCGATTGAGCAGAAGGTTTTTCAGGTTCCACCCAATTCAACTGATCATTTTTTGAATAATCGGTAAGTTTATTTCCTATTGCCCGCCACCCCATTACATCTACCACTTTATGCAATTTTATTTTTGCTTTTCTTATCTGTGCTCCTCTTCCACTCTGCATTTCAAGCACTGGCTCATCTGCAGTGGTTGCTTTTATCAAGCGGTTGTCTTTTCCTTCTTTTATAAAAAGAAATTTGCTGTTTAATGTGTTTGTTTCGATTTTAAAACGCTTTACATTGTACTGCAGTTTTTCCGCATCAAGATAAACAGCCGTAATAATTCTTTCAGGATCAAATTTTTCAATCAGTTCGATCGAATCAATATCAAAACGCTGGGTCATTTCCTGCCCGGTGATCTCATAATTTCCATCTTTATAAATCACCAGGATTTTATCATCCCCTTCAAAATTTCCCAGCAATTTGCCTTTTTCTTCTGTGTTCAGCCTTCCAAAAGTTTCATCAAACCAAAGCTTTCTCTGATCTAAAGTTGACTTTCCTTTTTCAGACATCCTGATGGATTTGACAGGATATTTTGTGACCTGGTTTCCGATACTGCCGCGGCTACGGATTTCCATTGTTTCAAAATAAAAATCAAGTTCTTTGTTTCGGGCACTGCAACCCGGAGTAAGCAGGATGCGAACCACTTCGGCTTCGCCATTTGGGTTCACAGAAAAATAATGGACCTTACTTTTTTCATCGCCTTTCGTAAGATCATATTCTTTATCGCGGGTTACACCGGTTACATTAAACCGTTTTGCATAACTGATGCCTTTTTTACCATCGGCATAGATCATATTATATGTAGTGCGCTCATCACTTTTATTGAAAACTGCCACATGGATGATATCTTTTCCTATAAAAACTTTATCAGCTACTTTCACCACTTTCATTTTTCCGGTCTTTGTAAATGCAATAATATCATCCAGATCGCTGCAATCAGCAATGAATTCATCTTTCTTAAGACTGGTTCCAACAAAGCCTTCTGAGCGGTTTACATAAATTTTTGTGTTGGCAATCGCAACTGCTTTTGCCTGGATGACATCAAACAATTTGATTTCAGTTTTACGTTCTCTGCCTTTGCCAAACTTCTTTAATAATTCTTCATAATACGAAATTGCATATTCTGTAAGAAATTCAAGATGATGTCTTACTTCTGCAATGTCATCTTCCAGGCTTTTTATTTGCCTTATTAAATCATCAATGTCTAATTTATAAATTCTTCGTACCGGCTTCTCCGTTAGTTTCAGAATATCCTCTCTTGTAATTCCTCTTTTTAAAATTTCTTTGAAAGGAACAAAAGCCTTGTCGATTGCGGCTATTACTTTATCCCATGTTTCATGCTTCTTCTCTAATTCTTTATAAATTTTTTCTTCAAAAAATATTTTTTCCAGGGAAGTATAATGCCATTTTTCCTGCAGCTCACGCAGTTTTATTTCAAGTTCCTGTTTCAGAAGATCACGGGTGTAATCGGCAGAAAATTTTAATAATTCACTTACTCCCGGAAACCGGGGTTTTTGTGCTTCAATTACACACAAATTTGGAGAAATAGAAATCTCGCAATCAGTAAAAGCATACAACGCATCAATTGTAATATCAGGAGAAATGCCAGGCGCAAGGTCAATAACAATTTCTACTTCTGCAGCAGTATTATCGGTTACTTTTTTGATTTTTATTTTTCCACCATCATTGGCTTTAATAATGCTTTCAATTAATTGTGTAGTAGTCGTTCCATAAGGAACATCTTTTATCGCAATAGTTTTTTTATCTACCTCTTCAATCCTTGCCCGCACCCGCACTTTTCCACCACGCACGCCATCGTTATAATTGGTAACATCAATCATTCCGCCGGTAGCAAAATCAGGAAAAAGCTCAAACTTTTTTCCTTTATAATATTTGATCGTCGCTTCAATTAATTCACAAAAATTGTGAGGTAGGATTTTTGTTGCAAGTCCGACAGCAATGCCTTCAGCGCCTTGTGCTAGCAACAAAGGAAACTTCATCGGCAAAGTAACCGGCTCATTTTTTCTTCCATCATAACTTAGTTGCCAGTTGGTGGTTTTATTGTTGAAAGCCACTTCCAGCGCGAACTTGCTTGGTCGTGCTTCAATATATCTTGGCGCTGCAGCTTCATCGCCGGTACGCACATCGCCCCAGTTTCCCTGGGTTTCTATCAACAGATCTTTTTGTCCTAGATTAACGATTGCATCGCCAATACTTGCATCACCATGAGGATGATACTGCATGGATTGTCCAATAATGTTAGCAACTTTATTAAACCTGCCGTCATCCATTTCTTTCATGGCATGAAGAATGCGACGCTGTACCGGTTTTAATCCATCTTCAATTGCCGGAACTGCACGCTCCAGAATTACGTAGCTCGCATAATCTAAAAACCAGTTTTTATATTGACCGGAAATTCCGGAATCACTGTGCTTGTACTCTTGTTTGTTTGTTTTTGCCATTTAGTTTTAAACCTTTTTTAATCCGCGAATTACACACCTTATACGAATACTTTCCAAATTATTAGAGCAGTTCCTTCTCCTCTGGAGAAGGGTTGGGATGAGGCTTTTCCTCTGCCCCTTTTTTCTTCACCTCAAAATCTTTCATCTTTTTTATTTCTCCCTGGGCATCAATTATTTCTTTTGCAATTAATTCCTTCAGCCGCCAAAGCAGATACATATCGCCCGTAGTATATTTAGATTTATTTAAAAACTGCTGAATTACTTTGTTCGCTTTTTGCCAGTTGGGAGTGATGAATTCTAAAAGATATTTATCATAAAAAACTTCATCATGCTGTGATAATTTTTTGGCGCCTTCAAGAATGCGGACCATTTTATTTTCATTACAAATCTTTGTCCACTCATCCGGATCAATTTCAAATTCGGATGGAGTAATTGGGCGTGCAAGTTTCTTTGCTTTTAAAAACTCACGTGGTGGAATTTCAGATAAATTTACCGGATAGAAAATATTTCCTTTGTCATTTATAAAAGGTAGATTGTTTAATGAAAGTATGTAAATCCTTCCAACAAATTCTCTTAATTGCGTCATTAGCCAATAATAACCACTTACATCATGTTTATTCGAAGCAACCCAAATCCAAACTTTTTCTTCCTGGTTGGAAGCTAATTTTTCTTTTATTTCTTCAATTTTTTTATTGTCATTTACTTCACCTGTATCCACATGCCCATCGTAATCTCCTTCTGCTAATACATTGCGCCACCATTGTTTTCTGGCTTCTATTCCTTCATCAGAATAAATATTTTTTAATGGCCCGACAGCGTAATCATCTTTGATTTCCACGATCTCATCGCGAAGCGATTCGTCTAAATCAAAACTTTTGGTAAGGGTGTTTATATCCGGTTGCTGAAAAACGATGTGCATTTATTAATTAGAATTAAGAATTAAGAATTGGATTGTTCAGGCTCTTTCCAGAGCCCCGATCGGTATCATCTCTTTGCCAAGTCTTTGGAGACATATTAAAATGGAAAGTGAGGAAATAATACGGATATTTACCAATAATAAAAAGCTCATTCGTCAAATTTGAAATGAAATTTTGGTAAAAGCTTATTTTATTTCCTTTTACGGGTTCAATAAATATTGAACTGTCAAGGAAAATTTTATTGGTCATAGACATCGTACTTTGTGATTGGAAAATCAGGATATTTTGCAGCTCCGACATTTTTCATAAGCTGATCGATATTTCTCTTTTTAGGTCCAATATTTTCCTCATCCCTATTTTTTTCTTTAGAAGAAATAATCATTATTTCAATTTCTTTATCATTCAATTCTTCCGGAACGTCAACAATTAATTTTCCATCATGAGAAGTTCCAATCAATTTTATTGCGTCCATATCGGTTGTATTTATTGCAAAGTTATATAGTATTTTACTGCCTTCATTTTCACATTTTCACATTAGCTAATCACCTCCTCCACCAAATCCATCTCCACCTTCAGATTGTCAATAATAAAATCCTGCCGTGATGGTGTATTTTTTCCCATATAATATTCCAGCAATTGTTGTATTGGCATTTCGGGTAAAAGCATTACAGGCTGAAGCCGCATTTCTTCGCCAATGAATTTTCCAAACTCTTCCGGTGAAATTTCTCCCAAACCTTTGAAACGGGTAATCTCAGGTTTGCCACCTAATTTTTCAATCGCTTTTTGTTTTTCAGTTTCATCATAACAATAAATTGTCTCCTGCTTCTCTTTGTTTTTTCCAGGCATCGTGCGCACGCGAAACAAAGGTGTTTCTAAAATATATACGTGTCCGTTTTTAACCAAATCAGGAAAAAACTGGAGAAAAAAAGTCATAAGCAAAAGGCGGATATGCATTCCATCAACATCAGCATCAGTGGCGATTACAATGTTATTATACCGTAGATCTTCATACCCGGTTTCAATGTTTAAAGCATGTTGTAAAAGATTGAATTCTTCATTTTCATACACGATTTTTTTCGTCAATCCAAAACTATTCAACGGTTTTCCGCGCAAGCTGAAAACCGCCTGTGTTTCTACATTTCGTGAGTTGGTAATGGAACCACTGGCGCTATCTCCTTCTGTAATAAAGAGCGTTGTTTCCATTCGCTTTGCATTGATTTCATCTTTATTTTTCCCATCAGCTTCATCATTAAAATGATACCGGCAATCGCGCAATTTTTTGTTATGAAGATTCGCTTTTTTTGCCCGTTCATTTGCAAGCTTTTTAATGCCAGCCATATCCTTTCGCTCTCTTTCATTTTGCTCAATGCGTCTTTTTAACGCATCGGCGACAGAAGAATTTTTGTGCAAAAAATTATTCAATTCTTTTCCCAAAAAATCAGCAATAAAACTTTTCACTGCCGGCCCTTTTTCAAACATCACTGTAGAGCCAAGTTTTGTTTTTGTCTGGCTTTCATAAACCGGTTCCTGCACACGAATACTGATTGCTGCACAAATACTTCCCCGAATATCTGCGGCATCATAATCTTTCTTATAAAAATCACGGATTGTTTTTACATAACCTTCTCTGAAACCTGCAAGATGCGTTCCGCCTTGCGTGGTAAATTGTCCATTTACAAAACTGTAATATTCTTCGCCATATTGATTGTTGTGTGTGATGGCAACTTCTATGTCTTCTCCTTTTAAATGAATAATGGGATAACGGAGTTCTTCTTCAATCGTTTTTCTTTGCAGCAAATCCAGTAAACCATTTTTGCTCACATACCTTTTACCATTATAATTTATGACCAGGCCCGCATTCAGAAAGCAATAATTCCAAAACTGATTATCCAAAAATTCCTGGATATAATGGTAATTTTTAAAAATTTTTTCATCAGGAATAAAAATTACCTGTGTCCCGTTTTCTTCTGTAGTCTTTTCTTCCTTTTTATCTTTTATTAATGTGCCGCGTTCAAATTCCGCCACTTTTTGTTTGCCATCGCGAATAGAAGCAACTTTAAAAAATTCGCTCAAAGCATTAACGGCTTTGGTTCCTACCCCATTGAGCCCAACACTTTTTTGAAAAGCTTTGCTGTCATATTTTGCCCCGGTATTTATTTTGCTAACCACATCCACCACTTTTCCCAAAGGAATTCCACGGCCATAATCGCGCACTGAAACGGTTTTATCTTTTATTTCAACATCTACATATTTTCCAAAGCCCATCGTGTGTTCATCAATACAATTATCAATTACTTCTTTTAATAAAACATAAATTCCATCATCAGGGCTGCTGCCATCGCCTAATTTACCGATATACATTCCGGGGCGGAGACGAATATGATCTTTCCAATCCAGGCTTTTAATAGATTCTTCATTATAATCAAACAGATTTGTATCAGCCATTTATTTTTTGATTTTGGGCAAAAGAAAGAAATTTTCAACAATTAATTTTCTCAGTATTTAAAAAGTTAAACACAATAAGCTATTCTGTCAAATATACTTAAAGGAAAAAGTAAATAAATGTGAATATTTCTAAAGCAATAAAATAACACAACTATTATGCAGCTCTCAGTAAAGAAAGAAATAATGCCAATTTATGTTTCCATTAATTAAAATCCAGTTGCACCGTTTTGTAAGAATTTAATTTGTCCAGATGCAATAAAGTTTTGTTTTCATGTTCTGCTCTATGATACATTGGATTGAATTTGGCGCCAATGATGATTTCATTTAAAGTATAAGATGTCCGCGACACCACTGTGTTTGAAAACATATCATCAAACGCTTTGATATAAACTAAAATCTCACCCTGCACATTTTTAAAATCTTCTTTTGTAAAATTATAAAAAGGACTTGTTTCTGTTATGGGATGTACGATGGTCCAGCTAAGTGTCAGTGAATTTACCGTGTCGTATTCCAGAGGAAGCTGGTAAAATTTATTAACAATTTTCCCATTTTCCTCCACAATTAATCCTAAAGTTACTTTTGCTTCTGCATCGGTTAATGTTGTATTCTTAAAAGGAGCCAATCTTAGCATTATTGCCTTCTGATCATGAAAGGGGGCCAGGATTGCATTTTCACTGAAACGCAAATAGGCTTTAGGCCTTGAAAATCTTCCATACAATAAACCGGTTACCACTGCAAGACTTAACAAGCCAAGAAATGCCTCAAAAGCGCATAAGGCATTTATAACCAAATGCCCCGCATCTGCTCTTCCGTAGCCACCTACCGTAAACGATTGGCTGATGAAAAAAAACGCTTCCATAAATTGCCTGAAATGTGATGTTGTTGTACTGCCTCCAAATTCCTGAAGGCCTAAAAAATAATAAATAGCAGCAAATATCAGGTTGACGCACAAATAAAAAAGAACAATGGTTAGCAGAAATTTCCAGCGCGACATATCCAGTAAAATATGATACCAGCTGATTCTTTCAATTGAGCCGATTCCTTTTATTTGAATATTCGGCTTACCGTTTTTATGAAGAAATCTGCCTCCATAATCTGATGAATTCACACCAAAGCCTGTATTGATTTCGGCCTTCGCTTTTGGATTAATCTTTTTGATTTTGAACATGAAGTATTTTTATGGTTTATTTTTAAAAATGAAACTGTAACATTTGCGAAATGCACCTGTAAAGATAAAATTCAGATTGGAGCTCTGTTTTAAAAATTTTGAATAGTTAATTAATTTTTAGTGTGTAATTTTTTTAAATTGCATGATAAAAGCGGAAGTAGCTCACCTGGTAGAGCGACAGCTTCCCAAGCTGTAGGTAGCGGGTTCGAGTCCCGTCTTCCGCTCTTTTATTTTAAAATATAAAATGGAAAAGAAAAACTTTTTCGTAACACTAACTCCACCGCGCGTAACATTTTTGAATGATATGAGTGAACAGGAACGAGAAATAATGAACCGGCATGTTGCTTATCTGCGCACTTTGTTTGATAAAGGAATTGCAATTGCTTACGGGCCGGTATATGATCCAAAAGGGCCGTATGGAATAGCAGTGATGGAAGTGGATGATATTGAACAGCTAAATGAAATTGTAGCTTCAGATCCTGCTAATGGCTTGCAAAAATTCGAGATTTATCCTATGCGGGCTGTTTATAAAAAACCGGCTTAGATTATTGAAACTGCGAGTTAAATTCTTCCATTGTAATTGCATCCTCTGCTTTAAAATCTCCGATTCTTGTCCTCCGCAATTCACTCAGATAGCCGCCACAGCCGAGTGCAAGGCCAAAATCATTTGCCAGGCTGCGAATGTATGTACCGGTAGAACAAACAACTTTGAATGAAACAACCGGTAAATTAATATTTGTTATTTCAAATTCTTTAATGGTAATTTTTCTGGGTTCAAGAACCACATCCATTCCTTTTCTCGCCATCAGATAAACCGGTTTTCCATTTTGCTTTATTGCCGAATGTATTGGCGGTGTCTGTAAAATTTCTCCAGTAAATTGTTTGGTTTTTGCCTTGATCAATTCTTCCGTAACTCCATCTAAAGATTTGAAATTTTGCGGGTCACTTTCACGATCATAAGTCGGAGTAACAGCGCCTAAAGTAATTGTTCCGGTATATTCTTTTTCCTGCGACATATACTCGTTTATTTTTTTGGTAAACTTTCCGGTACAGACAATCAAAAGCCCTGTAGCTAAGGGATCAAGCGTGCCGGCATGTCCTATTTTTTTTATATTGATGATTTTCATTAGTTTTCTGATCACATCATAAGAATTCCATTCCAATGGCTTGTCTATCAATAAAACTCTTCCTTCTGCAAAAGTATTTTCAATCATAATTTCAATTCAAATAGTCATATAATCCGATTTTGTCTTATCATCTTTTAAACAAAATCTCTTATTTTTTATACAAATCGAGCTTCACTAACATCGTCAAACTGCCTGTCTTGCTTTTAATTCTAAATATTTATTAATTGTATTTATGGTAAGGTTTTTTGGCGAAGATAAAATAGATAAGATTCCATATTTGGAAAGTTCTTTTGAAATGATCTTTTTCTCAAAAGAAAATTTTTCAGCAATTGTTTTTATATAAACCTCTTCTACATTTTTTGCGTGTGAACCTGTAAGCACATCTAACTCCGAGTTTTCAAAAAACACAACAACTAACAAATGATACCGCGCCAATGACCGCAAATACTCTATTTGCCTGTTTAATCCGGACAGCGATTCGAAGTTTGTAAATAAGATCAACAAACTACGGTGTTTGATTTTACTTCTGATTTGTGCGTAAAGCATTTCGAAATCACTTTCCAAAAAATCAGTTTTCTGTTTGTACAATAATTGCAAAATATTTTCTGCCTGGGAAGGTTTACGATCCGCTGCCAACATACTTCCCGGTTGATTTGAAAAAGTTATTACTCCAACTTTATCTTGTTTTTTCAGGCAAACATTACTCAATACAAGACAACTATTTATTGCGTAATCCAAAAGTGTCATTCCATTAAAAGGCATTTTCATCAGCCGGCCTTTATCAATAATGCAATAAACCTGTTGTGATCTTTCTTCCATAAAATTATTGACCATCAGACCACCTTTCCTCGCAGATGCTTTCCAGTTTAGTGTACGGATATCATCGCCGGAAACATAGTCTTTAATCTGCTCAAACTCCATGCTCTGCCCCATTTTCCGCATTCGCTGATTGCCACTTTCGGCCTGCAATGTTGTTTTAGAAAATAACTGGTATTTATACAATTGCATAAAAGCGGGATAAACCGGAATTGTCTCTTGTGCTTCAGTAGTAAATCTTCTGCTAACCAATTTTAAAGGCGTGGATGCAAATAAATGTATGTTTCCAAAAATGTAAGTTCCTCTTTCCAACGGCTTTATTTTCCACTGAATCTTTTTTTGTTGATCCGGTTTTAAATTCATTTTTCTTTTCCAGTTTCTGATTTGCAATTGTTCCGGCAATTCATCAATAATAGTGACATGAACCGGGTAAGCAAATCCATTTTTTAAAATTATTTCTACCAAATTTTCATCTCCATTGCTAAATCTATGCGCTGTAATTCGCCGGGCATTTACTGATCTTTTTGAAAAAAATAAGAGTGAATAATCGAGGAGCAGAAAAATAATAAATACAACAAAAATGAGAATCGCAATTTGTAGTAAAACAGGAATATAGAAAGCGACAACAAATAAGACAACAAGGGCAGCAAGAGCGACATAAAAACGCTGCTTTAAAAACAGATCATCAAAATATTTTTTGATAAATTCCAAATTCCAATTTTTTTAATTCTAAATAATTTTATCTCGGCACTTCAATTTTACTAATAATATCATTGATTAATTCATCAGCAGATACTCCCTCCATTTCTTTCTCAGGAGTCAGAATAATCCGATGTCTCATAACCGGAATTGCCATTTCTATGATATCTTCCGGATTTACAAAATCCCTTCCCATAATAGCTGCGTTTGCTTTGGATGCCCTCAAAATGGCCAATGATGCGCGGGGCGAAGCGCCCAGGTACAGCGAAGGATTATTCCTTGTTCCGTTTACAATTTTGGCAATGAATTCTACCAGTTTCTGATCAATAATTACCTCATTGATAATATTTCTGTACTCAGTAATCTGGGCTGTTGAAATAATTTTATCAACATTATTTAATAAAGTATTTTGTCCGATTGATTGCTGATTCAGCAGAATATTAATTTCCTCTTCCAATGTTGGATAATCAATAAATATCTTAAATAAAAACCTGTCCAGTTGCGCTTCAGGAAGGCGATATGTCCCCTCCTGCTCTATTGGGTTTTGGGTAGCAATAACCAGGAAAGGAAAATCCATAAAATGCGTAATTCCGTCAATGGTTACCTGCCGTTCTTCCATCACTTCAAACAAAGCGGATTGTGTTTTTGCTGGTGCACGGTTTATCTCATCAATCAAAATAATATTGCTGAAAATAGGGCCACGTTTAAATTCAAATTCCGCCTCTTTTGGATTAAAAACTGAAGTTCCCAAAACATCGCTGGGCATCAGATCTGGTGTAAATTGAATTCTTGAAAAATTGGTGTTGATGATCTTTGCAAGAAGCTTGGCTGTTAGTGTTTTAGCCACGCCGGGAACGCCCTCTATCAAAACATGGCCATCGCATAATAAGCCGATCATCAGCAGATCAATCATTTTATTCTGGCCAACAATTACTTTACTTATTTCGTTTCTGATATTGATCACCGCATCATTCAACGTACTGATATCAATCCTTTGTTCATACAAATTTTCTTCCATTACTTTTTTGTTTTTTAAAATTTTCAATCTTTAGATTCAATTCCATTAATTCTTCGTCACTCACATTTTCGTGCTCTTGTATTTTCATAATTAATTCAAATAATTGTTCGGTTTCAATTCGTGAAACGCCACTTTTCCCGGATACGGAAGTGATAAATTCTTTATTAATTACTGCGGTATTAATAAAATACTTTTTCCGCAGGTATTCATAAAAATACGTAATCATTTTCTCCGCAATATTGAGGTTATTTTTCTGTTGCAGGTAAAGCCTGCCAACTGTTTCAGAGAATACGACCGTAGAATTAGTATTGGGTTTTATTGTTGGAATAATTCTTTGTTTTCTTTTAATATTAAACAAAATATAAAGTAAAATACCAGCAACGGTGATGTAAAATGCCCAGAACAGTGGTGGGTTTTGTTTTATAACTTTTAAAGATGAAAAATGATCATCGTTGTCTGAATTATTGCGGTTACGAGGCGAAGAATAATATTTGTAATACTCATCCCAATAGACATATTGAGGCGAAAAACGCAAATAGGCTGTTACCGATTCAAAGTATTTATAATTATCGTTTGTTAATAAAAAATAATTGCTGA
>JBQCFO010000502.1:0-3949 GCA_051959055.1 Ginsengibacter sp.
ATGGGCAAATTTAGGAGTAGAGGATTTACAACGCACTACCCAATTCTACACTCAATTAGGATTTAAGCCTAACGGGTCATCTAAAGAACTTACAAGTTTTATGGTTGGTGAAAGGGGTTTTGTAATTCATTTTTTTTTAAAGGAAATTCTAAAATCCGGCATAAAAGGAGAAATCGCTGACCTAAAACATGGAAATGAAATTATTTTTACTCTATCAGCCGGCAGCAAAAATGAAGTAGACAAATGGGAGAATGAGGTCAAAAATGCAGGCGGAACAATTGTTTCCGGGGCAGAAGAATTTGGCCAAGGATATTATGGTTTTGTTTTTGCCGACCCTGACGGCCATAAGTTCAATGTGTTTTATATGTGAAATATTTGATGGCAGGAGCGGGAAAGAGAAGACCTTAACACAGGTAGTTCTTCGGTAAACGAACTTTTAAACAACTTTTTCGAGCAATACTGATGGAAAACGGGCACTCATGACGCAAAAAATGCATGACTGTTTTTTTTAATCATGCATTTTGATTTAAGAATGAATTCAACATTACTAGGCGGGCAAATTGCTGATAGTTTCTCTTTGCCAAAAACGATGCTGAGCAACGGCCTTTATAAAATCATTTAGAGTTTTAGTAAGATCTTCCCTGTTATTGACAATTACACCTTCACTTGCTGTAGAATTGCCACCCATACTTTCATCTAATTTTTTTCCTACAAAAGTAGATCGGATAAAATCAATCCCTTCGCCTGTTGCACCGATCGCTTTGCAATGTTTGTACGCCTGGTTTACAAAATGGATTGCGTCAGAATTGTTCATTAGAGTATCAATACTTTTGGAGCCGCCCGGAACAAAAACAGCATCAAAAAGCACGGAAGCGCAGGTAAGAAAACTGTGATCTACGGAAACATTATTTCCTTTTGAACTCCTGATCATATTGCCTTCCGGGGCAATTACTTTCGCCACAGCACCCTTCGATTTCAGGGTATTTTCTAATGAAGTTAAAGCGGTTTCATCAACTCCATTTGCCGCTAAAATAGCCACGACTCTTGATTCTATTGTATCTTTCCGTGAATTGGCCATGCTCAATGCAGGCGATTTTTCTACGGACTGTTTTACAAATTTTGGTTGAACTTTCTTAGGATTTGTATCGGCACCATAGCTTGCATTGATTGGCTGAACAGGTTTTTTAAGCAACTGCATTCCCAATCCTGCAGCTACTTCTGCTGCTAAATTTTCATCAACCTCGGTAAGTAATCCGAGCACTCTTGTTTTTACGTGATCATTCACCACTTTGCCCAATTCGAAACGCAATGCATTAATCATGTGCCTCTGCTCATAAGGTGCCTGGCTTACATAAAATAATCTTGCCTGGCTGAAATGATCATGAAAACTTTCACTTCTTGCACGGATTTTTTTTCCATCAATTTTTTCAGCATAAGAAGTAAAACCGCCTTCTGTAGCCTTTGCCTGGAAGGGGCAGCCACCAGCCAAAGTATTTGGGTCATAGTTCACTCTTCCTTTATTTATTTGTTGCCTGCTATGCCCATCGCGCTGGTTGTTGTGAATGGTATTTATCGAACGATTTATTGGAAGTTCATGGAAATTGGCATTTCCCAACCTCGACAATTGCGTATCCGAATAAGAAAATAGTCTTCCCTGTAATAACGGATCATTTGTAAAATCTATACCCGGTACCAAATGTCCCGGATGAAATGCTGCCTGTTCGGTTTCTGCGAAGAAATTATCCGGATTTCTGTTCAAAGTCATTTTGCCTATAAGCTGTACCGGCACTACTTCTTCCGGAATTATTTTCGTCGGGTCGAGTAAATCAAATGGGAATTTAAATTCATCTTTTTCAGCTACGATTTGTACCCCCAACTCATATTCCGGATAGTTTCCATTTTCAATAGCATCCCAAAGATCCTGCCGGTGAAAATCAGAATTATAACCGGAAATTTTCAGAGCTTCATCCCATGCTACAGAATGAACACCCAGCACCGGTTTCCAGTGAAATTTTACAAAACATCCTTTACCGCCTGCGTTGATAAAACGAAAAGTGTGCACGCCAAATCCTTCCATCATTCTGTAACTTCTTGGAATACCCCTGTCGCTCATTGCCCACATGATCATGTGGATAGATTCAGGCATCAGCGAAACAAAATCCCAAAAATTATCATGGGCTGTTGCTGCCTGTGGCATTTCATGATTTGGCTCAGGCTTAAATGCATGAACGAGATCAGGAAATTTTATAGCATCCTGGATAAAGAAAACAGGAATGTTGTTTCCTACCAAATCATAGTTGCCCTCTTCAGTGTAAAACTTAGTTGCAAACCCTCTTGCATCACGTGCCAGATCAGTAGAGCCACGATTGCCGGCGACTGTTGAAAACCGCACGAAGACCGGTGTTTTCACTGAGGGATCCTGGAGGAATGCAGCTTTTGTATATGCCGCCATGGATTTATAAACCTGGAAATAACCGTGCGCCGCAGAGCCACGGGCGTGTACAATTCTCTCGGGAATGCGCTCATGATCGAAGTGCATAATTTTTTCACGAAGAATAAAATCCTCCAAAAGGGTTCCGCCGCGCTCACCAGCTTTTAATGAATTTTGATTGTCGTTTACTTTTACGCCCTGGTTTGTATTGAGGAACTGGCCGGCGCTATCTTCAGTATCTTTTGCCAGATCCGCCATTTTTTTGTTTGAGCCTGGTTCAGTATTATTTTTTTTTGCCATGATGATGAATTTTTTATTTATAATGAGATCAAATACTCATTCATTTTTCTATCCCATGAGCAGAAACAAATTCAGAAGCAGAAGTTCTTTTCAATGCAGAAGTCGATTCTCAAAAGCAGAAGCAAGAAGGGATTTTAAAATTACCATTAAAATTTTTAATGGAAAAAAGTTATTGAATTTCTACTCAAAACAATCATTATATTCGCTTGCCAGATTTGTATTTAAAAATTTAATTTCCAATTGCTTATGCAGAAATCGAATTTAATTAAAGAACGTTTTTATTCCCTTGATGTTTTTCGTGGTGCTACTGTTTGCCTCATGATTTTAGTAAATAATCCCGGAAGCTGGTCAAATATGTATGCACCATTGGGACATGCAGAATGGCATGGCGTTACTCCTACCGACTTGGTTTTCCCGTTTTTTCTTTTTGCTGTCGGAAATGCCATGGCCTTTGTAATGCCTCGTTTGCAGGCGGGGGGTGCTTCTGTATTTTGGAAAAAAGTGATTAAAAGAACTTTGCTTATCTTTTTGATCGGCATTTTTCTCAACTGGATGCCTTTTGTAAAATGGGATAACAACAGTTTGATTTTTAAGCCATGGAGTTATCTGGATGCAGCAGGAAATGCTCAGGGAATCAGGATCATGGGTGTTTTGCAACGAATAGCTTTGGCATATTTTTTCGCTTCTGTTATCGTTTATTATTTAAAAATCCGTGGTGCGTTTGTAGCTTCCTGTATTTTACTTTTGGGCTATTGGGCATTATGCATAGCAGCAAATCCGGCAGACCCATTTAGCATTTATGGATGGTTCGGAACTGATATAGATCGGTCTATTTTAGGAGATGCGCACATGTACCATGGGGAATGGCGGAATGGACGCCCGGTCATATTTGATCCGGAAGGTTTGATGAGCACTTTCGGCGCAATTGTACAGGTTGTTTTTGGATATTTTGTGGGTGATTATATTATCAAAAAAGGGAAAAATGCAGAAATGATCAATGGATTATTTGTAGCAGGCGTTGTTTTCCTTTTTGCAGGATATGCCTGGGATATGCTTTTCCCTATCAACAAAAAAATCTGGACCAGTTCCTATGTGGTATATACGACCGGTATGGCCATGGTAATACTGGCAGTAATGGTTTATGTAATTGAAATAAAAAAGCACAAAGGCTGGCTTAGCAGGTTTTTTGATGTGTTTGGAAAAAACCCTCTTTTTATT
>JBQCFO010000503.1:0-19597 GCA_051959055.1 Ginsengibacter sp.
CCCCACACATCATTATAGTAAACCACTTTTTCAATTAAAACATCAGATGAGCTTTTCAATTTTATTCCAGACGCATTATCTCTTGCGCATACCATTTTTACAGAAGAGATTTTTGCCCCCAAGACATCATTCAGAAACAGGGGATATCTGCTGTCCCGTTTTTCATAATTGAAGCTACAATTCTTTATGGTCAATCCTTTTACATGCCGCGCCCACAACCCATAAGATGGCTGCATCTTAAGATTGGCAACATTGTATTGCCCGACACCAAGTTCGGGCGGTGAAGCTGATGTATCAGAAGCAGGATTTCCTCCTTTTACCAAAATATGTACATCGTTGAATTCAATATTTTTGACATAGCCGGTATGTTTAGCGTTGGGTAATTTAAAAGTGAGACCTCCTTCAATGACAGAAGATTCAGGCAACGCATAACCGGCTACAATGGCTGTTGCCTTCCTTTGTGTGCCGTCATAAGGCTCCCATCTTTTCTTCTTTCCATAAGAACTGCCGCCGTACACTTCGGAAACATCTATGCCATTCAAAATAATATTTTCGACGGAACCAATATTTACATTGGTTACTAACAGCTCATTGTGTTTTACACCATCTTCATCAAATTTAAAACGCGATACACTGGCGCCTAAAATGCGCGCCCGGTTGGAAATCGAAATAAAAAAAGGAGTAGTGGTACGCAACATTCTGGAACGTGAATGAATGCTTCCCGTGTGCCCGCAATTGAGATGAATGTCTTTTATGTGCGCCCCATCATTGGTGGAAATAGAAAAGCCTGCTTTGTTGGCGCCGAGCACATAAATATTGTCCACGTGAATATTTATGATGTCATCTGCCGTTTCAGACCCTATCTGGAAAAGATTACAATTGGTGTCTCCGATAATATTGCGCACTTTGTAATCGCTCGCAGGCCGTGTAAATCCTAATGAACAATCAGAACCGGGTTTGATGATATCATCAGAACTTACTTTGGAATAAATATTGGTAACCCTTACAAAATTGCACGCCATGAAATCGTAAATATCGCGCGCATTAGATTGATTGAATTTGCCAAAATAAGTGTCATGTACATTGAGTGAATCTGTGCCAGTAGCAAGTAACGCAAAATGTCCGGCACGTTCAATTTTCAACATATTGTCCGTGTCAAAATCTTTTGAGCCATCGCGGTTAAAATAATAAGGCTCATCCTTTTTTTCATCGTACCAAAGATCTTCTTTGCGCGCAATGCCACCAATCTCTACATTCGTGCAAAGCTTCATCACAAACATCTTGTCAGCGCGATTATCAGGTGCATTGTTCATTACCTTGTCGCTGTTTACCAAATTGCCATCGCCTGTAATAAGCCCATTACCTATGATTTTTACATTGTCCAACCTTTCTCCAAAAAACATACAGTTCTTAAAATAATGATGGCCTACATCCTGCTTGGTCAGCCAGTTTTCGGGATTATCATAGGGGCCAGAATCCGTTGGAGAAAGGCCTGACCGATATCTTTTGTCACTGAACCAGGTAGCTTCCGGCGCATCATTTCCTTTCAATGCTTTGATGGTGGCACCTTTATCAAGATAGAGATACACATTGCTTTTCAAATGAACCGTGCGTACGTTATAAATTCCTTGGCTAAAGAAAAGCGTGCCACCTCCAAGTTGATGCAGGTATTCGATCGCTTCATTTATTTCTACTGTATTATCTTCTTTACCACTCCCGCTGACTCCAAAACTCTTTACGTCCATCTTTCCTGAATAGAATTGCACACTGTTTGAAAACCCTTTGTGTATGCCATCTTTCACTGAAAGTTTAAAAGTATATAGCTTGTTGGCCTGTAACCCTGAAATCGTAGCAAGCGAATTTTTCGTATCTATTTTTGCTGAGGAAGACTTCCAGTTTTTACCGTTGTCTGAAGATTGCAGTAATTGAATAATGGAAGAACCTGCAGCGCTCCATGTAAAATGAACAGTAGTATAAGTGTCGGGCGATTCTTTGTAATACAAATTTTTATCCGGCACCCTTTCAAAATCAGCAATCGTATTGGTTGCGGTAAGGATTGCGGTTTCTGCCCCAATGCCAGAACTCGTAAATATTTCGGGTTGCGAAGTAGTATATACTGCTTTAAATGGATAGTCTCCAGCTTTTTCAAAAGAAACATCATGGATCACTATTTTCAGATCAGCTCCATTTGAGGGCCTCAGGTCAAGATTTTTTAATAAAAGAACGGAGCCTCCGGAAGGATTTTTTGATACGGCAAAATTGCCGACTTTTTTATATGGATAGTTGGTGCCCAGCCGTCCTACAGATTGTGTAGGCAAGTCTTTCAGTTTTACGTCGCCCCGACCAATCACATTAACAGTGGTATTATCGCCGGTTACGTGAATACCTTCCGGAAGATAAATTCTTACAGTTGCATCAGGACTTCTTTGTCCTGCAGTAAAATAGAGTGTTATATTTTTTTGCGTATGAGCTGTTATCTCGTTTTTCTCCAAACGGAGCCGACCGCCGATTGCCATAGATTGCGTTCCTATATGATAAGCTTTACTGTTTTTTTTATCCGCCGCAGTTACCACCAGACGATCGCCGGATTCCAGGTTATTATTCGTTTTTACGTCCCCGTTTTTATTGGTAAACCTGTAAGTTTGAGTCGTTCCATCTTTTGAAGCAATCTGTTCTAACAACTGTTGTGTACCGGTTTTAATGTAAATCAATCCCTCCTCTTCAGGCGTATCAACTGTAAACGAGTAAGTGCTGCCCGAAAGAACTATGATTGAATCTGATGTGATGCGCGCAATATGCGTAGCATTGTTGTTTTCAACAATGGCTGCATTCGGTCCTGACGTCTTTTTTTGTTGCGCTCCTGTAGTGAACGAGATACCAAGAATGACTGCCGGCAATAAAATTCTTTTCATATTGTTCATAATTTTCGAACGGATTACAGTCGGACTTGCTGTGTAGCTCCTTCTTTGATAACATATGATTTTTGCTGCCCGTCTTTTATGACAATCACCTTCAATTTATTTTTTCCGGATCTTGTTATTTCCAAATCAAATTGATTTTGAAAAGCATGAATATTTCGCAACGCCATCTGGTTCCACTCTTTAGGCAAACGGGGGGTAATATCAAATGAATTTAAACCTGTGGGACGCATTCCAAACATGCCTTCGGTAAATATTCGGCAATACAATCCGCTTTCGGCAGAAAGATGACGCTGATTCCCTTCAGGATAGGCTTCTACTGCATAAGGAACATGCTCGCCGAGCAGTCTTCTTTTGGAATAATATTTTAAAAACCTTAGCGCTTCTTCGGTTTCGCCAGCGGCAAACACGCCCCGAAGGCCATACAGCGTGGAGCGATCCCAGAAAGTTTCATTACCCGCCAATGAAGCAAGTCCGTCTTCGGTCCATAAACGGGGCGAAAACAAAGCGTTGATCGTCCCCTCCTTTCTATCAAAAATATCCATTACCAAAGGAGTCGTAATCCAGGCACGCAGCGTATCATTTCCCTTATAATAACGATAGGTTTTAAAACCTTCCACAGTGCCACCAAAATATTTTTCAATGTTGGCCCTTAGCACCTTTGCTTCATGGTCGTAAGCTTTGATTTTGGCAGATGGCTCATCCAATTGCTTTCCTAAAAGAACAGCGGAACGCAAAGCGTCGTAATACAAACAACTTGTATTAAGATTGGCATTGCCCGCAGGAAATCTTCCTTCAAGCTCGTCTTTGTTGCTCCATACCACACCTTCTTCGTTCAATTTTCTTTTGCAATACTCCAAACACCATTCTATAAGCGGCATTAATATTTTGGCAGAATCTACATTGCCATAGGCCAATGCATATCTTCCCGCACCATAAGCAATCATCGCCATATCGCCCCTGTCACCAGCTCCCTGCCAGGTAGCATCGCCTTCCGCAATGATGGAACTCGGTATAGGTTTGTATTCCGGATTCATGTATTTGGCAAACATGCGATACGAATTCATCGCAGATTGGTTGCCAATCTCATCTCCCAGGAAAGCAAAGAAAGGATTAATGTATTCGGCCTGATCATTTGCCCAGATAGCGGCATAATAGCGCAATCCACCGGGGCCGTGCATGTAGCCGCCTTTCGTTTTATAAATACTTTCCGTTCCTCTGATTTTAGCAAAAGCAAACATGGTATTTAAAATCGTGTCCGGCGTTTCTAAAATGAGCTTCGAAAGAATCTGATCGACGCGATTCTTTCGGCCTTGTTCTTCATTGTTGATATTTACTGTAATACTTTGCCCTCCTTGGCGCACGGCCTGGTAAGTAATGGCGAAAACAGCGCTATCACCGGGTCGTACGGCTTTCAATCCTTCACCAGAAGTGGCGATAATAAAGCTGTGCTGCTCCGGCGAACTTCTTTCTGCAGCAGGTTTTACTTCACGCCTCAAATACTCCATTTCTATTTTCAAAGGCTTATCAGTGTGGTTGGTAAACACCAGCTTTTCAATTGCCATTGGTTTATCTATTGACGGAAAAAAAGTGCGGTGCAACCGCAATCCATCTTTCCCGATTTCACTATACACATCCATGATACCTTTTTGAGTAATACGAATTACCTTTTCCGGGATGCCTTTTTCTACAGCAGCGTTATATACACCACTTTTAAGAAGCTTATCATTTATCAAAATACGTGGCAGATCATTGTCTTCCACATTGTACATCATGTGTGCGATCGTCCTTACCGGACGCAAGCGGAAAGTTGGAAAAACAAGGGTTCTTGAAAGAGTTGGCTTTGCGTTGCTATCTACGCCATATTGCATCCACAGCGCCACTTTTTCGCCGTCCATTTCAATGTGGTCATAATGGGGAATACGGTTATCAACCTTCCACTCAATACCCGCATCGGGCTGTATGGACCAACGGTCCTTATGCTCCGGAAGGCTCATCTGCTGGGCAGAAATGCGAAGGACTATCAAAAAAGAAAAAATGAAGGGAAGAATAAGTTTCATAGCTTTTACAATTCTATTTTAGCTGTTTGTAACCATACTTGTTCACTACGGAAGTATGGCGAGGAGGTATGTTCCGGACAATTTTCAACGTAAATAAAAAAATATTTTTACAAAAATCATTTCGAAAACCTTGTAATAAATCCGCCTCCGGAAACAAGGTTTAGTTCTATCACATCTTTTGAAGAATAAGAAGCCTCATTCATAAGGATTGACGCTGAATCAGCAGGATCATCTCTTGCGTTCAATGCTTTATAATTCCCCTTTAAAAAAGTCAGGGGAACTTTTATACTTCTGGCTCCCACTCCATTCATTACCGCAAGAAACCAGGTGTTTCCTTTCCTTCTCGCATACACGGCAAGCTCTCCTATTTCAGAAGGAGGCAATACAATCGTTTCATCCCAGACAGCCGGAATGCTTTTAATAATCTCAACGGAAGGGTTTATTAACAGCGTATCCGGATTGGCCGCATAAGTCAATAAAGGAGCGCTCAATATAGCAGCGCTCGCTACCTGGTGCGCCCAGGTAGTATTTTTTCTTCTTTCACCAAAAAGTACTACCGTATATTCTGCCGGGCCTGCCAGGAAGCGGGTAAAGGGAATGGTTGTTTCATGCGTAGCCCGGTCAACCAGCTTGCTCGATTCCATTCCTTTTACTGCTTCTCTTGTCAGTTCATTCGGATAGGTTCTTTCCAAACCGGTTGGCTTGTTGGCCCCATGAAAATCAAGCATTACCTGGTACTTCGCCGCATCTTTTAAAATAGCCTCATACAGATCAACCACTTCTTTTGCCTCGCTGTCAAAGAAATCAATCTTAGCTCCGGCCACTCCAAGTTGATGGCATTTTCTGAAAAAAGAATCTATCGAACCAGGAGTGCGCAAGCTTTTAGAATGTTTCCAAAACCAGATACTTACACCTTTTTGTTTGGAATATTTGACCAATTCACTTATCTGCTCATCGGTCCATCGTGTCCAAAAGCCTTCAAGAATATTATGTTCAAATCCTAATGCCGCAGCGCCATCCGTAAAATGTTTCATCACTTCCGGGGTACCATCACCACCACCGTCTAAATATTTCCATACGGCACGGCCGGGCTTTATCCAGTCTGTGTTCATTCCTTTGGGAAATAATTTTTTATCAGGCTGCGGATTCAGATTCCATACCATATCATTATTTACCATGCTATTCAAATCCTTTCCAATCATCACCACGCGCCACGGAGTAGTAATCGTTCCATTGACTACTGCCGGTTGTTTTAGCCGCAATGTATCTTCAGCACTGTATCGTAATTTGTACGGATAAGAGGTGGGCTGCTCATTGGCCAAACGAAGAATCAATCCATTTTTTCCATCAGCCTGCAGGGCCATGCCGGGATAATTTACCAAAGCTGCTTCAGTGATACTCGCGTAAATTCCCTGGGGCAATTTATACGTAGCAGGTGGCGCTACCCACTCTCCCTGCTGCACATCGTCAATTTGTTTTTTTACATGTACACTTTCATAGTGCATGTCCAGGTCATGATACCAGATAGTGCTTTTAGAAGGAATATTGAAGACAGTTGTTTCTGAAGGAACACGGGATTCACTCTTGCCGCCTGTGGAGTAAGGAGAATTGGGAATAATGATTCTAAAAGCCGCCCCGTTGTTGAATACGCGAACCTCTATAGAATATTCCTGTTTGTTTTTTACAATAATTCTTGCGCCGTTGCACTGATTAATGGCTGTAGAATGTACTCCGCGCCATTGATAAGTTTCATTGATTTTAAAGTGTTCGACTTTTTTCAATACCGCATTCGTTGTAACAACATTACCATCAACAGCCATAGTCACAGGAGAAGGCTTAATAACAGTTTGTCCATTAAAGCCTATAGAATAGGCGAGTTGATGCATTTGTTGAAACAATTTAAACTGGACCTTGCCATCCGGACTTTGAACAAGTGTAGTATCCGATGCTAAAACAGGTGATGAGGAAAGAAATAAAAAGAGTACAGGGTAAAAGACGATTTTTTTTTTTCATAAGACAAACAATATAATGATTGGTTAAAAGAAGTGTATGATTCAGCAATGCAATAGAATCATAATTGCAGTACAATACAACAATAGCATTAGCAAACTATTCAACTATTCTGGCATTGAGCCTTAAATATTATTTTTTTGTGGGAATATTACGGTGAAATTTTCTTTTACCCATCATTCAAATAATTTATTGAAATGCGCCTGAAATTAATCAAAAGCAGTTGTTTATTTGCTGCCGCCCTTCTGTTTTTAGTATCTTTTACTTACATAAAACCATGGGAATCGCAAGTGGTAAAAGTCAACAAGGATGGCTCACTCTCTTACATTCCCGATGAAAAAGGAAATGTAATTCCAGACTTTAGCCTTGTGGGTTACTACAGTGGAAATAAAGTGATCCCGGATGTGCCGGTCGTAAAAACAATTGCGCCATCTTCCAATAAAATTGGAGAAGAAATCATTCAAAACGCTATTGATGAAGTATCTAAAAGATCGCCTGATAAAAACGGTTTTAGGGGAACGATTCTTTTAAAAAAAGGAAATTATGAAATTCCGGGAACAATCAGGATTGAAGTAAGTGGTATCGTGCTGAGAGGAGACGGAAATGATACAAAGTTGATTGCTACCGGAACTTCAAAAAGCACGTTGATTCGTGTTTCCGGTAAAGGAAGCATTAACGAAATTCCGGATTCCAGAACAAGCATAACAGACGCCTATGTGCCGGTTGGCACCAAATCCTTTAGCGTATTATCAGCAAAAAAATACAAGGTCGGCGATAAGATTATTGTGTACAGGCCAGCAACAGATGAGTGGATAAAAGATCTAAAAATGGATCAGATAGTAGAAAGAAACGGTACAAAGCAATGGAAGGCGAATGAATATAATATTCAGTTTGAGAGAATGATCACAAAAATTTCAGGCAATAAAATATTTATTGATAATCCGATTGTAATGGCAATGGAGGCAAAATATGGGGTGGCTGAAATTTACAAGTACACTTTTGATGGACGGATTTCAAATGTGGGAATTGAAAACTTATATTGCGAATCCGCATATGAAAGTGATACGGCAGAAAATCATGCATGGGAAGCAATTAAATTTGATAAAATAGAAAATGGATGGGCGCGCGATATTACTTCGCGTTATTTTGGCTACAGTTGTGTAAGCCTTGAAAGCGATGCCAGAAATATAACTGTTACCGATTGCAATTGCATTGATGCAAAATCCATCATTACCGGCGGCCGCAGGTACTCGTTTTCCAATGACGGGCAAATGAATTTATTTATGAATTGTCACACCACGGAAGGAAGGCATGATTATGTAACCGGAGCTAAAACCCGTGGCCCTAATGTATTCTACAATTGTACTGCAAAAAATACTCATGCAGATATCGGCCCTCATCACCGCTGGTCCATGGGTACCCTGTATGATAATATTGTTACGGATGGAGATATTAATATTCAGGATCGGGGTAATTATGGAAGTGGGCACGGTTGGGTCGGCATTACTCAGATACTCTGGAACTGCACCGCAAAAAAAGCAGCAGTTCAAAGTCCGTATGTGAATGGGAAGAACTATTGTATTGGATTAAAGGGTGAAAAATATCCTGGCCGTTTTAAAGACAGGCCTGATGGGGAATGGGAAGGTCAGAATAAAGATGGATTGCAGCCGGAATCCTTGTATTTAGCACAGCTAAAAAACAGAAGGAAATAAAAACAGTAAAAGATTACAGGAATTATAAAATAAGCATTGCATTAATTCGTGCTCAAGCCTGATTGTTATTTGAAAAGTTTCATTACAGCAACATTTAATCCGTGAATGAAGGAGGAAACAACAAAACTTAGCTCACTATGGCTCAAGACGGTTGAAAGCGCGTGGCTTTCAAAGTAACTTCAGCCGACAAATAAGGATGTTTGATAGATGTTAATATGGCTGATAATATTATACTGATGTAGTTTGCAGCAAACCAAGAAATAAATGAAATTTCAATTTCTCAAAAAAGAAGCCCCTAAATAATCATCTACGTACCAAAGCAAGAAATAAATGATTATTTCAATTTCTTCAACTAAGAAAACCCTAAAGAATAACCTTCGTTTATATGCAGGGCTTATCCGGATTTGATTTTACAGTAATCAGAAGGATAATCTGAATTTCTTTAAATCCTGCAAGTGACTATTACCTCCACTTAAATGGAATAGCTTTTCAAATCAAGAAAGATAATTGTTTTATCCAAGCGAAACATTTTTTCGAAAGAACCGCACTAAGGTTCAACATTATCCGGGGTGGATAGAAATCTTTTTAAAAACTTTATTTTATTCTAATCGGGCACAAAGTGATCTGATTAATTGATTACTTATTCCCTGTTTAAGGATGATTCCCTGATAATTAGTTCCGTATCCATTATTTTCGTCTGAAAATCAACAATGGGCCGTTTGCTCTCGATCATTTCAATAAGTAACTGGGTTGCTACTTGACCTATTTCAAAAGCAGGTTGCTTTATGACTGTCATTGGGGGATTAAAAAGCTGCCCCACTTTAGAATTAGTAAATCCGGCAAAACCTAATTCTTTTTTTAATTTTAAATCCTTAATCAATTCAAAACAGAGGGTAGTTATCCGGTCGCTGGCAGTAAAAACTGCATCTGGTTTAACTCTTCCGTTTAGTAATTCCGCAATTGCTTTTTCTATTTCCTCCAGAACCATTCCCCCGTAATTGCAATATTTTATTAAGGAATCATTAAAAGGAATATTATGTTTTTGAAGAGCATCTTTATAGCCCTTAAGCCTTTCTCTTGTGATGGACAAAGAAGGGGAACTTGTTATGTGAGCAATTTTTTTATATCCCTGAAAAATGAGATGTTCTGTAGCATGCAGCGCACCTAAATAATTATTTGCAGTAACCTTATGCGTATCAATCTCATCTGTTATTCTGTCAAAAAAAACTATCGGCAATCCTTTATCAAATAAGTCTTTTAAATAGGTGATATCTTCTGTTTCACTTGCAAGGGATATCAGTAATCCGTCAACAGATCTCGAAGCATAATGTTGAATATTTACTTTTTCTCTTTCTTCTGATTCATGACTCTGGGTAATAACAACATGATACCCGCGGTTATAAGCGATTGATTCAATTCCATTAATTGCCTCCGAAAAAAAGTTATTGGCAATCTCACAAACCATTACACCGATAACACGACTTCTTCTTTCTTTTAAACTCAATGCAACAGGGTTAGGCCGATAATTTATTTTTTCAGCATATTCTAAAACAATCTTTTTAGTTTCATCACTAATTTGATAACTTCCTCTTAGAGCTCTTGAAACTGTAGAAGCCGAAATATTTAATGCCTTGGAAATATCCTTAATCGTAACCGAATCAAATTTCATTACTCAACTTGTTTGAATTATATCCTGAATGAAGATAAAAATAATCAATTTTTATCTGACCTCCGTTAATTAAAATTGAAAACTTTGCTGCTCGTCGGATACGTTGCTTCAATTTTTCATCGTAATTAATTGCGTTCATAAATCTGGTATTATTCTCTACCATTTTTTGAAAATGAATTTAAGTTTTTAATTTTGAACATCCGTGCTTATGCCAAAGACAATAGTTCCTTCCACGTCTGGAAAATAATAAAACGTACGTAGCTTTCCATCTAATTTTGCATCTATTAAAATTTAATTCAACCATGCAACAGCCGCTGTCATCATGGCCTGTAGCCCGGTTTTTAAAGTGGGATTAATAACTGGTGCAAATTTAGGAGAATGGTTACTGGGAATCGAATTGAGCTGATTGTTTTTTATAGCGTCTAAATAGGTTTTGGGATCTGTGCCACCAACAAACCAAAACACATAAGGCACTTTCCAGCTTCTTCCAAAAATGCTGAAATCCTCACTGGCAGAAGCAGGGCCGGTTTCATGCGCTTTATCGCCAAATTCCGCATGAAATGCTGCTGCTACTTTTGCAGTTGCCGCGGCATCATTTTCGGTTAACGGATACGAATCGAGGTCTGTGAATTCCGGCTCTTTAGGAGCATTGGACGCAGCGGATTCCGCCGAACAAATGCGTTTAATCGCTGAAAGGATGTGGTCTTTTACGCCATCATTAAACGTGCGGACATTTAATTTTAAGGTGGCATCTTCCGGAATAATATTTTCTTTGGTGCCGGCCTGTAAGGAACCTATCGTCAAAACAGCGGTTTCTGTTGGCGCTATCTCCCTGGAAACAATCGTTTGCAGCCGCATGGCAGTTGCCGCAGCCATGATAACCGGATCAATAGATGTTTGAGGATAAGACCCATGCGCTCCTTTGCCAAAAAGCTGCACCTGAATGCTGTTGCCGGCAGAAAGTATAGCGCCACTTCGATAGCCAACCGTGCCGGATTCGCCCACCATTACATGCTGTCCCAAAATGATATCCGGCTTGGGAAAACGATTCATCATTCCTGCGTCTATCATACTTTGAGCCCCACGGCCCACTTCTTCTCCCGGCTGAAAAACGGCCATTAATGTTCCTTTCCATTGGTCTTTGTGTTCTGAAAATAATCTTGCGGCGCCCATCAACCAGGTTACATGAATGTCATGACCGCAAACATGCGACACGCCTACCTCTTTCCCGTCATTATCCCTGGATACTTTCGTGCTTGCATAAGGCAGTCCTGTTTTCTCGGTAACAGGAAGTGCATCCATATCGGCGCGAAGCATTACCACAGGCCCATCGCCATTTTTCATGAGGCCTACAACCCCGGTCGGGCCCACTTTGGTGGTAACCTCAAATTGGTATTTGGTTAAATAATCCGCTGCAATTTTTGAAGTCCGCTCCTCGTGCATCGACAACTCCGGGTTGCGATGAATGTCTTTATAGATTTCTTCCAATTCGGGCAGCAATTTATCAATGGAACTGTCCATATTCTTCATGAATGATTTGATTTTAGTGGCGTCCATGGTCTTTGTATTAATTTAAATGAAGATGATTATTTCGAATTATTTATTTGCGTTTTTGGAGCCGATTTCGGAACCGTTATTAAAATGGCTATTATGGCTACGACAACCATAAAAACGTTAAAAAGCAATCCCAGGCCTGCTGAATACCTGACCTGGATATTATCCGTTCTTCCCATGAAAACATCGGCCAGCAGCGGCGTACCTTTCGACTTGGCAAGTCCGTAAAAGATAGCTGCAGAAATGGCCACTCCCAGCGCTGCCCCAAGAGAGGATGCCATTTTATAAATTCCGGATGCGGAGCCTGCCTTATCGCCGGGAACATTGCTGACTGCTGCATCAGTAGAAGGTGTTGCATAAAACCCAAGCCCTATGCCATATAACGTGAAACCAATAAAGGCAACTATCAGGTATTCTTTCGCCAGCAAAAAAGTAAAGCTGGTGAGGATAATACCTACTCCCGTGATAGAACATCCCATTAGCATCGGTTTTCTTGGTCCCATTTTTTGGAGTAACTTTTCTCCTACCCGGATGGTACTGAGTATGGCCACTAAATAACCAACGGTTATCAACCCCGATTGTAAGGAAGATAATCCTGCCTGTTCCTGTACAAGCGCCAATGCGACAAGCAAGGTTCCGGCAGCGCCGTTGAGCAAAAAGTTGGATAAAGTAGCTCCTGAAAAAGTTTTGTTTTTAAAAAGGGACAAATCAACAAAACTGTTTTTGCGCCTGGTTTCAATCCGGAAAAAAATAATAGCGGCTATGATAAAAATGGCCCAGCCGACTAAAATTGCAGGACTTAACCAGCCAAGCGCGGAACCCTGGCCGATTACAATGTTTAATGACAGCAAGGCGATAATAAAAAAGATTAGCCCGGCCCAGTCAAATGATTTTTCTGAGGTAGCAGTGGATTTGCTTTCGGGTGTTCCACGGATTAATAGATAGCTTACAACAGAGACAAGAATACATAAAATAAAAATCCAGCGCCATCCGATGGAGGATGCAATCAAGCCACCGAAAAGTGCGCTGAAACCGGAACCACCCCAGGAGCCAATGGACCAAAAGCTTATGGCGCGCTGCCGGGCTTTGCCCTCATAATAAGCTTGCATCAAAGCCAGCGTAGCCGGCATAATACAGGCCGCTGAAAGCCCCTGTAAAATTCGGCCAGCCATTAGAAACACGGCAGTACCAGAAGGAGATATGGCAATGAGCAATGAACCAAGAATACTAAACAGCAAACCGACGTATGTAATCTTCACCCTGCCCACTCTATCGGCTAAACCGCCGGCCACGACGATAAAAAGTCCGGAAAAAAGAGCGGTAATTGTAACAGCAATATTGTTCAGGCTATGGCTGATTTTTAAATCTGCCGCCATTACAGGTGCGATATTTAATGTTGTTTGAGCAAAAAGCCAGAAGGTGATGACGGCTAAAACAATCCCGATAATAAGTTTATCTGTTCCCTGATAAGTTGCGGTATCAGTATTTGTTTGATTGGGAGAAAGTGTATCCATACCATATCTTTTCTATCAGATTTTATGCCCATAAAAAAATGTAGTTAAGAAAATACACAATTATTTTACTTTCTGAACACGAATCAATTATTTTCTTTTTTCTCCTAAAGCAGAAAAGTAGAATCCTACGCTAAAATGCTATTAAAAATCGATATGGAAGATAAGGAATCAGTAGTAAATGAACTGAGTGTCATAACCTTAAAAGGGAAAATTGACTTAGCAGTGATAATGAAAGAAAGCAATTGGTTCAAAAATCACACTATGGTTCGGAAGACAAGGTTTTGGTATTACATTTGACAATTATGATCGTGTAAACGCTCAATTCCCACACATCAATTCATTAAGATGAAGTTATCAACCTACATTTATGATGCTCAGTGAGTATTAAATGGCTAATACTAAAATTATTTAATTCTTTAAATCGCGTTCAGGAACTTATATCCAACAAAAGCTCTTTATTTAAATACTTTGCCGCAATGTTTTATTGATACAAAATCTTTGTTGTAAATCCAGCAAATTGTTCCTTCAGCCATTTCAAATTAAGTTTGTATTATGGATATGTTAACCATCATAACAATACTCATCATCATCAGCGCTGCTTTTTCTTATCTCAATGAACGTTTTATAAAATTACCGGGAACTATCGGAGTCATCACCATTTCAGTAGTAGTTTCCATCATCATATTGATTGCTGGAAAAACAAATAACATCATCACTGAAACCATTATCACCCTGGCCAAAAGCATCAACTTTTCCAAGGTACTGCTTGATGTAATGTTGGGTTTGCTGCTCTTTGCAGGTGCACTTCATTTTGACTATAAAAAACTGAAGGAACAACGTTTGCCGGTTTTTTTATTAAGCACTTTAGGTGTGTTGGTTTCGGCAGGCGTTTTCGGTGGATTGTTGTATGGCGTAACGCTTTTATTCAAAATGGATTTACCGCTGGTCTATTGTTTTATTTTTGGCGCGCTTATCTCTCCTACCGATCCAATTGCTGTGGGCGCTATACTTAAAAAATCTAAAATTCCACCAAAACTCAATACGATTATTTCCGGTGAATCCATGTTTAATGATGCGATCGGATTGGTTCTTTTTGTTACTTTTTTATCAGTAGCAAACCAATCAGCAGCAAAGATGACCATTGGTAGTGTGGCAGCATTATTTGCCCGTGAGGTATTGGGAGGAATTGGAATTGGATTGGTTGCAGGATTTTTAGGTTACCGGATGATCAGATCCATAAAAAAATTTCAAACAATTTTATTGATCTCCATTGCATTGGTTTTGGGCATCTCTGTTATTGCACATGATTTGGAGGTTTCCATTCCACTTGCAGCGGTTACTGCCGGCCTTATCATAGGTAATGAAAGCCTGGATAAAAGGCACCTAGCAGATAAGTTTCTCAGCAGGATTTGGCAGCTGTTGGATGAAGTGCTTAATACGATTCTCTTTGTAATGATCGGGCTTCAATTGGTAATCATGCCTTTCCTCAATCATTATTGGCAAATCGGTTGTCTTTCTATCATTATCATCTTAATTGCGAGGCTGATAAGTGTATCCATACCGGCAATCTTTTTATTGCGCAAAGTAAGCGTCAGCAATCTTTTCATACTTACCTGGGCTGGATTGCGGGGTGGCATTTCAATAGCTATGGCTTTATCGCTTCCGGATTCGCCTTATCGTGAACTGATTCTTTCAAGCTGTTATTTTATCGTAATTTTTTCTATCATAGTACAGGGCCTTACACTCAATAAAGTGGTTGACAAGGTCGTTCAGAAAAAACTTGTTTCATCAGAAAAAAGTGATCTATGAATTGGCTGCTTATTTATGAGATCTTTTATACGATTGTACTTGTTTTAACCTGTCTTCATATTATTTACGATACACCAAGCACTTCCAAAACCCTGGCCTATCTGCTGTTCGCGATTTTTGTGCCTGTAGCCGGAATTATTTTTTATTTCATGTTCGGTACCAATTACCGTAACAAAAGAATGTACAGCAAAAAACTTTTTCAAAATGATGAAATGGCCGGCAAGTTGAAAGAAGAGCTATATCATAATTCCAAGCAAGTATATGAGGAGAGTGATGCCGCAGTACAGGGCAATAAAGAGCTGGCATATATGCTGTTGAAAGATACATTGAGCCCTTTAACTGCTCATAATAAAGTAAAGCTTTTGATAAATGGCGAAAATAAATTCCCTGAAGTATTGATGGCATTAAAGGAAGCGAAAAACCATATTCATATCGAATATTACATTTATGAAGATGATAAAATTGGCACTGCAATAGAAAATGTGCTGATTCAAAAAGCAAAAGAAGGCGTGACTGTCCGCTTTATTTATGATGACTTTGGAAGCCGTTCTATTCGCAAAAACATAGTTCGCCGGCTGAAAGCCAATGGTGTAAAAGCTTTCCCGTTTTTAAAAGTGTATTTCATATTGTTGGCTAACCGGCTTAACTATAGAAACCACCGTAAGATAATTGTAGTGGACGGACAGATTGCTTTTGTTGGAGGCATTAATGTGAGTGACCGGTATATCAATGACGGTGGTTCAAAAAAACTTTATTGGCGCGATACTCATTTACGGATCGATGGCCCTGGTGTGCAATACCTCCAATACCTTTTTTTGTGCGACTGGAATTTTTCTGCAAATGAAAAATTACGTCCAGATCAATTATTCTTTCCTTCTGAAAATGCCTTGTCTTATAAAGGCGATAAAATTGTTCAAATTGCAGCCAGTGGGCCCGATTCTGAAACTCCGGCTATTTTATTTTCAATATTGCAGGCAATCAATCTGGCAACGACTGAAATTCTCATTACAAGTCCTTATTTCATACCCGGCGAAAGTTTATTAGATGCATTGATCATTGCTTCACTCAGTGGTATTTCTGTAAAGATTTTAGTTCCGGGTATTTCTGATTCTATCCTCGTTAATTATGCTGCACGCTCATACTATGCTGATTTATTGAAAGCCGGTATTGAAATTTATGAATATACCAAAGGATTTGTACATGCAAAAACGTTGGTCGCCGATAGTAAAATCGCTATTGTTGGCACTGCCAACATGGATTTCAGAAGTTTTGATCTCAATTTTGAAGTAAATGCGATTGTATATGACGTTGAAACAGCTAATGAGCTTCGGAATGTTTTTTATGAGGATTTAAAGAATGCTGAAATCCTGGATTCTGCCGAATGGCTCAGCCGTTCTAAATTTAAACAGTTACTGGAGAAAATGGCAAGGCTTGTTTCACCATTATTGTAATGATATTTTGTATTGTAGCAGTTTTTGCACGGTTTTCTTTTCGATTCTTGGTGTTTAAAATTTCTAAAGCTGGCGGCTGCGATTTTTACCATAATATTTGAAAGAAGTTTCAAAAATTGATTACTTATTGGAAACAATGAATAAATAGAAATTCAATCTATTTCTTCTTTTACTGTAAAAAAAAAATCGTTTTTTATAAAATCACTGCATCAAAAACCTTTTCAAAATTCCGTTTTACTTTTTCCTTTGTTTCTTCAAAATTTACTTTAAAACCCAATTCTTTTTCAATGTAAGTAACCTGTTTGTTTACAATACCGCAAGGAATAATATTATTAAAATAACTGAGATCAGTATTTACGTTCAACGCAAATCCATGCATGGTTATCCAACGGCTGCAACGAATTCCCATAGCACAGATTTTTCTTTCTTTGCCCGGCACTCCGGGTTCTATCCATACGCCTGTTTCGCCTTTGCTACGCTCACCTTTTAATCCATATTCGGCAATGGTTAGAATAATCACTTCTTCCAGGCTACGCATGTATTTTCCAATATCTGTAAAAAAATTTTCCAGGTCTAAAATCGGATAACCTACAATTTGTTGCAAGCCATGAAAGGTAATATCCCCGCCCCTGTTGGTTTTGAAGAATTCAATTTCTTTTTCTTCCATTTCATTTTCACTCAGCAAAACGTTCTCAATATGGCCGCTTTTACCAAGAGTATAAACCGGAGGGTGCTCACAGAAAAGAAGATGGGTGGTGGTTGCAGGCTGCAGGTTCAAAGTTGACGGTTCAAGGTTGAAGGTCTCAGACGGCATGTTGGTGGTTGCCAGTTGCACATCAGTAATTGCCTTCCTTAATTCTGATTTTATTTCCAGGTTTTTTTTAACCAGTTCTTCCTGGTAATCCCACGCCGCTTTATAATTTATAATTCCAAGATCTTCAAAAATGATATGCTGTTTTTCCAATGCAAAGATTTTAATTTGCAAAGATAAGGGTGAGAGGTGAGAGGTGAATAGTGAATGGCGAATGGTGAGTTTTGAATTATTGGATTATTAAATTATTGTATTATTGAATTTATATGGAAGAAGAATTATCCGAAGAGAACGAAGAACTTTTTGAAAGAGAAACAATTATTTGTGCCAAAGGCCAGGAACCGCTGCGCATCGATAAATTTTTGATGGGCCGGATTGAAGGAGCAACCAGAAATAAAATTCAACAGGCGATAGAAGCAGAAAGGGTTTTGGTAAATGAGAAGCCAATAAAATCAAATTATAAAATTCGCCCTCTGGATAAAATCATTATTTACCAGGATTACCTTCCGGAAAGTAATGTTATTGTTCCTGAAGATATTCCTTTCAATATTGTATATGAAGATGAGGATTTAATGGTGATTGACAAACAGCCCGGAATGGTTGTGCATCCCGGCAGCGGCAATCCAGGTGGCACGTTGGTGAACGCAGTGGCATATTATTTAAAACAACAAAATCCCGAAATTGATGAAACGGAACTTTCCAGGTTTGGACTCGTTCATCGTATTGATAAAAATACATCCGGCCTTTTGGTAATGGCAAAAACTGCGAAAGCGATGACTAATCTTGCCAAACAATTTTTTGACCATACGGTTCACCGGCGCTATGTGGCTTTGGTTTGGGGCGATTTTGAAGAAGAGGAAGGAACTGTGATTGCACATGTTGGACGGCATCAAAGGTTTCGCAAAATTTTTGATGCTTATCCTGAAGGCGAACATGGCAAAGAAGCGATTACCCATTTTAAAGTGCTCGAAAGATTTAATTATGTAACGCTGGTAGAATGCCGGCTGGAAACGGGCCGCACCCATCAAATCCGGGTTCACATGCAACATATTGGCCACCCGCTTTTTAACGACGAAACTTATGGCGGCGATAAAATTGTAAAAGGTACGGTATTTACCAAATACAAACAGTTTGTAGAAAACTGTTTTGAGCTATGTCCGAGACATGCGCTGCACGCGCAGCAATTGGGTTTTATTCATCCGGTTACAAAAGAAGAAATGAGATTTGAAAGTGCCTTACCGGAAGATATGAAATCAGTGATTGATAAGTGGAGGAATTATAGTGCGGGAAGGAATATTTGAAATCAATTATTAAACGTAAAATTTGAAAGAGGAATAATTTTTAACTCTAATTAAACTAATGGATATAACCAATGAAAAAGAAGATATACTTCAGCGACTCCAAACTACCACTGATGGGTAATTGATTGAAGACATTTATCAATTAGTGCATGCTAATGAAGAGGTTAAAAACATTTCTATCAGTGAATTGCCTCATGAGTTACAAAATAAAGTTTCACGTGCCTTAGATGATTATAGAAATGGAAGTTATATTACTCACGACCAGATGAAAGAAAAAGTATCGCAATGGCTTTATTAAACCTTTATTTCACAAAATCAAACAGCGTAGCGGTAAAAACACCCCGCTCCCTTTTCTTAAAAATCGCTTTCCAGTTGCCGTTGTATTTTAAGAGCTGCGGAACCAATAAATTGCCCACTTTTGCCATTTGAACTTCCATATTCACATCAAAATCATAAACACCGGCATCATAACTTAAAGAATAATTTCGGGCTACTATTTCAAAAGTTTTTTCATTGAACCAGGTAGTCATTTCATCAATCACCACATCACTTTTTTTATTGTTTTTTACTTTAACCGAAAACACATAACAAGGAATAGAATCAAAACTTTTGTAATCAATATCCATATCATATTTATCAGCCATTGAAGGATCAAAAATTGCAGTTTTGTTGCTGATAAAAGGAAGGCCGTTAATTTTTTTCCCCGGGTTAAAAAACAACATTTTTAATTGCTCTTTATGCTTTTCAATTCCACTCAATCCGCTGGTAGAAAACTCATGGCCTTTTAC
>JBQCFO010000504.1:0-3448 GCA_051959055.1 Ginsengibacter sp.
ACGCATTAATCTCAACAGAAGATATTCGTTTTTATGAGCATTCAGGAATCGATCCAATCGCATTAGGCCGCGCAATTAAAGGGTTTGGAAGACAGGGCGGTGCCAGTACCATTACCCAGCAATTGGCTAAAAATATTCTGAACCAGGGACGCGGCTCTGTTTTGAAAAGAGGAATTGATAAAATAAAAGAATGGATTGTAGCACTGAAGTTGGAACGCAATTTTACCAAACAGGAAATTATCGCTTTATACCTCAATCGTGTTTCGTGGTTAAACGTATATGGCATTAGAAATGCTTCGTTAATTTATTTTCAAAAAGAACCATCAAAGCTTACTCCTGATGAATCAGCTTTATTAGTAGGAATGCTAAGCGGCCCCGGACAATATGATCCACGACGCCATCCGGAAGCGGCAATGGCCAGGAGAAACCTGGTGCTCGACAGAATGGTGACCAATGACGTGCTTTCACAATCTGAGGCTGCTACTCTAAAGAAAAAACCACTTGGAGTAAAGTACAAGAAGATAGACGAAAGCCAGGGAATAGCCCCATATTTCAGATCTGTACTTACTAAATATTTGCTCGACTGGTGTACAACACATAAAGATCCAAAAACCGGAAATAATTATGACCTCTACCGTGATGGATTAAAAATTTATACAACCATAGATCCCAAAATGCAATTATATGCAGAAGAAGCAGTTGTAAAACACATGACCTCCATGCAGAAAATATTTAACAGGCAATTACCCAAAAATGTTTGGAAAGGCCAGGAAGATATTCTGAACCGTGCCATGCGGGAAAGTGACCGCTGGAAAAACATGAAAGAAGCCGGAGCTACTGATGCAGAAATAAAAAAATCATTTTCTATTCCCGTAAACATGAAGGTTTTTGCCTGGAACAAAAACCGGGAAACGGATACAGTGATGACTCCTCTTGATTCGATAAAATACAACAAAGAAATGATGCAAACCGCTTTTTGCGCAATGGATCCGGTAACAGGCGAAGTAAAAGCTTGGGTAGGAGGAATTGATTTTAAATGGTATAAATATGATCACGTAACCGCCAACAGGCAGGTGGGCTCAACATTCAAACCCATACTTTATACCCTTGCCATTACCGATGCAGGACTTACTCCTGAAAGTTATATTGGTGGAAAACCAATTACTCTTGCCAACAAAACAATCACAGGCGGCGGAGGAACAATGGCTTACTGTCTTGCCAAATCAATAAACGTGGCAGCTTACGATCTGATGAGTCGTATAGGCCCAAAGAAAACTGCTGAATTTGCCCATCTTTGTGGTATTAAAAGTAATATACCGATCGTGCCTTCAATTGCTTTGGGTTCTGCAGATTTACAATTAATCGAGATGCTCAGAGCTTATACCATGTTTCCCGACAGAGGATTTAATACTCAACCTATCTATCTTACTAAAATTGAGGATCGTAATGGAAATATTTTACAAACATTTGAGCCTGAAGTAAAACAGGTGATCAGTGAGGTGGATGCATACACAATGTATAGAATGATGCAGGGAGTTGTTGATTATGGAACTGGCGGGTCCATGAGATGGAAATTTGGAATAAACAGCGATATGGGTGCCAAAACAGGAACCACCAATGATAATACAGATGGCTGGTTTATCGGATATACCCCTCAAATTCTTGCCGGAGCATGGGTTGGCTGCGATGATCCATTTTTACACTTGCCTAAATATGGGACAGCAGGTGGTAGTGAAATGGCGCTTCCGGAATGGGCATTTTTTATGCAAAAAGTATACGCGGATAAATCATTAGGCATCGATCCAAAGGCGGAGTTTCAAAAGCCTGCCGAACTGAATAATAATCCAATATACGCTGATCAAAATTTTGCAGCCATTGCCCAGGAAGGTCAGGGAAGCGATTCCGCAGATGTTCAGGGAAATGGAGATGCGTCAGATTATGCAGCGCCGACAGATGTGCCGGTAGAATCAGATTTTACAAAAGAAACAAAAAAACCTATAGAAACAGAGGCACGAAAACCAATTGGCCCCGTCAATTATAACCCCAATAAAAAGGATACTTTAAAAAACGCAGGCAACAAACCAAAAGAAAATCATGAAGGTGATGCGAGGAAAAAACCAAATGCATCTAAACAAAATACTGATTATTAAATATCGCTCAATTTATTTTTATCAAATAATAAAAAAATTAAAATTTGTAGAATATCCCGTAAACTTATATTTGTAATTAAAACCTTAAAAATGAAAAAAATCACTCTTCTCTTTGCCGCAACCGTATCTTTTTCAGCGATAATAAATGCTCAAACTGATGGTTCTCTAAAATTAGAAAAAGGACAAAAATACCTGGTTGAAAATAAAATGGAAACCTCTAGTTCTACACAAATGCAGGGACAGACAATGGACACAAAAGCCAATATTACTTCAACCTATAACATAGAAGTAAAAGATAAAACAGGTGATAATTACAATCTTACCAATACGATTTCACGAATCGCAATGAACATGAGCATGATGGGAAATGAAATGAATTTTGATTCAGATAAAAAGGAAGATATGAGTGGACAAATAGGCGCAGGTTTAAAAGATTATATCAACCATCCACAAAATGTTGTTATCAATAATAACGGAAAAATAATTTCACAACCAACGGACGATTCTACTGAATCACAAATTGCTAAACAACTAAATTTCGCGGCAAGCGGATATGGGGCACAAATGACTTTTTTAGCGTTGCCCAAAAATGTAAAACCAGGAACAACCTGGATGGATAAAAATGATGAAAATGGTATTACCCGCACTACAAATTATACAGTAAAAGAAGTAATTGGAAACATTGCAACTGTTTCTTTTAACGGCACAATGGCAACTGATACTAAAATGGAACAACAGGGAATGGAAATCAGCACAAAAACCTCCGGTAAATTTTCGGGCGAGGAAAAAGTAGACACCAAAACAGGCGTTATCCAATCGAGTAATACCACCGGAGATGCTACCGGAACAGTATCAGCTATGGGACAGGATTTTCCGACTTCTTCAAAAGTAAATTCAACCACAACAGTGAAAGTATTGTAGAACTTTTTATAATTTTTGTGAAAGCCTTGCAACTTTGCAGGGCTTTTTTTATGATGGTATTCCAGAAAAACAAATCATAAAAGAGCCACTTTCCGTTAATATTTGATGCATCATTTCCACATATTTTGTATAAACAAAAGCAGTTCTGTCTTAAAATCTGCTGGTATAACCTTTGATAATACAAAAATGTATTCTCTTTATAACAACATAAAAATTACTAATTATGAAACCTTTAAGCCTTCTGATCATTGCTTTCGCAATCAGTTTTACCGCATCAGCACAAAACAGTATGGATACCTCGCATCATCGGATGCATCATTACACAAAGACGAATATGAATCATGAGCGATACTTCATGAAAGATGGGAAATTAATGT
>JBQCFO010000505.1:0-16854 GCA_051959055.1 Ginsengibacter sp.
ACCTTCAGCACGAAATTTGGGTAAGCTTTTATAAACTTTAATAAATCCTTCCTGCAAAACATCATTGGCATCTTCGGTATTTTCAGAATATCGGAGGCATACGGTGTACATCATTGCAGAAAATCTTTGATAAAGCAACCTTTGCATTTGTGCATCGCCATTTATACATCCTTTTATTAAGTCGCTTTCTGAAGGAATATGGTTGCCTGGAGCAGTCAAATTTTTTGAGGTGTTTTTCTAAAATAAATATTGGTTAAAAAATCAGGCCTGCTTTTTTAAAAAAGTAATTAACTTTTCCATGGCTTTTTTTCTATGACTGAAAATATTTTTTTCTTCCATCGTCATTTCTGCAAAAGTTCTTGCAGCACCATCCGGAATAAAAACCGGGTCATAGCCAAAGCCCGAAGCTCCCCTTCTTTCTGCAATAATAATGCCTTTGCATATACCTTCAAAAATTTTTTCTTTTCCATTCAGTATCAAACAAATGACTGTCCGGAATTGAGCTCTCCGGTCCTTTTTATTTTCTAATTTGCTTAAAAGTTTGTCAATATTTTGTTGAAAAGACCTGCTTTCGCCGGCATATCGGGCGCTTTTGACTCCGGGTTCGCCATTCAAAGATTCTGTTTCAAGCCCGGTATCTTCCGAAAAACAATTTAGGTTTGTAAGTTGATAAATGACTCTTGCTTTTTCCTTTGCATTTTCTTCAAGCGTATCAAAAGGTTCAGGAATGTCTATTTCTATTCCCACTTCTTTCAATGAAAGTATTTTGAATTTTTCTTGCAAAATCACTTTTACTTCTGAAACTTTATTTTCATTATTGGTCGCAAAAATTAATTCTTTCATTTATTTAAAAATAATTTTTGAAGGCTTATCCATAAATCTTTTTTCAGATTTTTATTTTCCAGGAAATCAGCGAGTGGTGGCGCTGTCAGAAATAATTGTTGCTGAAATTGCTGAATTTGAAAAAAAGGGATGGTAAATGGCAAATCTATTTCAGCAGTAGAAATGCCAAAGAGTAAAATTATTTTTGGCTTAAAATAATCGTTGAATTCGTTGTACTGATATTGGTTGTAACGATAATTTACCAGGGCAATATCGGTCATAGAAAGTTTGCAGGCAATCACCAGGTTGGAAAGCATTTCCATTTCATCATCCGGCAAAAACTTATGATCCGACTCATTTACCAAAAAGAGAATATTTTGTTGATTTTCACCCAAACTACTGATATTCACTTCTTTTGAAGCTGCCTGCTGTTGTGTATTTCCGGCCTTTGCAATCAGATTTTTTTCAAAAAGCATTTGGCAGGTAAGGTCAGAAAGTTGAATGCTATTTAAGCTCATAAAATTATTTAGCTCCTCTTTTTTTCGTTTCTTTGTGGCAAATTTAATGATATGGTTGCTACTGAAGATTTTAAAATCACGAAAACTAAAAATAGTAAATTAAGCAAATTAGATCTCAATAATATTCCTTTTGGAAAATATTTTACCGACCACATGCTGGAAGTAAACTATGATAAAGGCCACTGGGGAACTGTAGAAATAAAACCTTATCAACCGATAATGATTGACCCTGCGTGTGCGGCTTTGCATTATGGCCAGGCCATTTTTGAAGGGATTAAAGCGTATAAAAATGAGGATGGCGAAGCGTTTATTTTCCGGCCGGAAGATAATTTCAAACGCTTCAATATTTCTGCCGAAAGAATGGAAATGCCCCAGGTTCCGGAAGAAATTTTTATGGAAGGAATGAGGCAATTGGTAAAAGTGGATGAAGATTGGATTCCTGCAAAGCCCGATCATTCTTTATATATCAGGCCTTTTATGTTCAGTACAGATGAAGTAATCGGGGTGAAACCAAGCCAGAAATATAAATTTATGATTATTTTAAGTCCAACCGGCCCATATTACAGCGCTCCGATGCGAATTTATGCAGAAGAAAAATATGTAAGAGCCGTGCCAGGCGGCGTTGGTTATACAAAGAATGCGGGAAATTATGGCGCATCCATGTATGCGACAGCAGAAGCAAAGAGAAAAGGTTACGACCAGGTATTATGGATGGACGCTTTTGAACATAAATATGTACAGGAATGTGGCACCATGAATGTGTTTTTTATTATGGGAAATACAGCAGTAACGCCATCTTTAGCCGATGGAACTATTCTTGCAGGCGTAACAAGAGATAGTGTAATTCAATTGCTTAAAGAACTGGGACTGGAAGTGGAAGAAAGAAATTTAAGCATTGATGAAATTGAAGAAGCCTATAAAAAGGGTACGCTTCATGAAGTTTTTGGAACCGGCACTGCCGCTACTACTTCTTTTATAAAGGAATTGCGTTACAAAGATTTTGTAATGACATTTGAAACGGAAAAATGGAAAGTAGGTACAGAAATAAGCAGAAGAATGAATGCGATAAAAGAAGGAAAAGCAGAAGATAAATACGGATGGATGGTGAAGGTGTAAGTGTTGAAGGTTCGAGGTTGAAGGTTGAAGGTTCGAAGTTCGAGGTTCAATGTTGCGAATCAGCAAACGAATAAATAAGCTGAATTCCTGTTTTTATTTATTTTAATATTTCATTTTTTATAACAATCAAAAAGTTTTGGTTTTTCGCAAACCTACACTTACCTTTGCCGTCCAAAAAAATAAGGGTAAAAAAACGATGCCTACAATACAACAATTAGTAAGAAAAGGAAGAACAATCATCAGAGCTAAAAGTAAATCAAGAGCGCTCGATAGCTGCCCACAGCGCAGAGGTGTGTGCACTAGGGTTTATACAACAACTCCTAAAAAGCCAAACTCCGCTTTGCGTAAAGTAGCTAAAGTAAGGCTTACTAATAAAATTGAAGTAATCGCTTATATTCCCGGGGAAGGCCATAACCTGCAGGAGCACTCTATCGTGTTGCTTCGTGGCGGAAGGGTAAAAGATTTGCCCGGAGTACGTTACCATATTGTACGTGGCAGCCTCGATACCGCGGGTGTAAAAGACCGTAAGCAAAGCCGTTCTAAATACGGAACTAAAAAAGAAAAAGCTAAAAAATAATTAACCGGAGCCGGATATTCTATCTGGCGAAAAATAAAAAAGAACAATGCGTAAAGCACAAGCAAAAAAACTTCCATTAGCCCCTGACCCAAAATTTCAGGATAAATTGGTAACCCGTTTTGTAAATAATTTAATGTGGGAAGGGAAAAAGAGTGGCGCATACGCTATTTTTTACGATGCGATTGATAAAGTGTCCAAAATTTCAGGCGATGATGGTTATGAAGTTTGGAAAAAAGCGTTGGCAAATGTAACACCCGGAGTAGAAGTAAAAAGCCGCAGAATTGGTGGAGCGACTTTTCAAATTCCATCTGAAGTACGTGTAGACAGGAAAATTTCATTAAGCATCAAATGGCTTATTAAATACAGCCGCGACAGAAACGGCCGCAGCATGTCTGAAAAACTGGCCAATGAAATCGTGGCCGCAAGCAAAGGTGAAGGCGCCGCTTTTAAAAAGAAAGAAGATACCCACCGTATGGCTGATGCAAATAAAGCATTTGCGCATTTCAGAATTTAAGAAGATTTTGAATTTAAATAATTAAGCCCTTTCTGTTGAAGAAGGGGCTTTTTGTTTTTCGGCCCCGTGGTTGCTCAGCACTTTTTAAAATAAAAAATTTCCATCTTCTCTTTGGATATAATCTAAATCAAAAGTTAGTTTCTATTTTTTTTAAAAAAAAAGAGCCCGCATCGGGCTTACGATTTATTTGAAAAAAATTCCCCTGGTAAGCAAAATCAAAACTTCCGGTTAATTTCAAAGAAATAAACAAACCATGCAGCGTTCTGCAATAAAAGTTTGTCCTAAAGATAGCACTCAAATCCCCGTTCCCCCTGAATTATTAAAGCATTTCTTTTTATTGCTGACCTACAAAAAAATATATTCGCATGAGTTCCGATACCAGTTTCACAGAAGTTTTGCAGGTAAAACTGCTTAAGGAAATTGAGGCTGGAAGTGCTCTTGCTTTTAAAGAAGTATACCATCATTTTTATAAAAAACTTTTGCAATTTTCATTTATCATCGTAAAAAATAAAGAAGCTGCTGAAGAATGTGTTGAGGATGTATTTATAAAAATATGGAGAAGCAGATCAACGGCATCCGCCATCAGGAATTTAAAGATTTATTTATATACCGCTACCAAAAATACTTCACTCAATTATCTCTCTTGCAAAGCCAATTCAAACATTTATAAGCCATTTGACGCAGTAAATGTTGTCATAACTGACCCGGTTTGCCCAGATGAGCTTTTAATTTACAGGGAAACATTTAATAAAATAAAGATCGCCATAGAAAGCCTGCCTCCAAAATGTAAAATGATCTTTAAATTGATTCGTGAAGACGGTTTGAAATATAAAGAAGTGTCAGAAATATTGAATTTATCTCCACATACCGTTGATGCACAAATGACCATTGCTATCCGTCGCATTGCTTTTTTAGTAAAAGAAGACTTTGCGAAAACAAAAGGTACACTTTTGCCAAAAAAATAAATATTCTTTTTAAGGGATATTTGTTTGCTTACTGTCTTTATATAAAAGAGCAATCTATATTATGGAGCCGGAAAACAGATTATGGAATTTAGTAGCCCTGAAATTTTCCGGAGAAGCCACCGATCAAGAATTATCAGAATTAGACAAATACTTAAATGACTTTCCTGATGAACGGAATACGATAAAGTGTATTGAAAACTATTGGAGTCAAAAAGATGATTTGCAAAATGAGGATGATGATATGGAAGAACAAAGGTTCCATCTGATTCTAAATTCCGAAAGCTCCGGAGATGAAATAGCTGAAATTGTTCTTCAGAAACCCCGGAAACTTTATAGATACAAATGGCTTTATGCCGCAGCATCTGTACTCATCATTTGTGCGATCGGCTTTTTGATAAAAACAAATATTGAGGATAATTCTTTAGCTAAAACCGGAATTCAGCATGTGTTTGTGAAGCCAGGTTCCAGATCGCAAATCATTTTGCCGGATGGAACTATTGTGCGATTAAATGGATCCTCAAGTTTGGCTTATCAGAAAGATTTTAATAAAAAAGTACGCGATGTTTATCTTGACGGTGAAGCTTATTTTGATGTAACTAAAGATGCTAATCATCCTTTTATCGTTCACACTTCAAACATTAATATAAAAGTACTGGGAACTTTATTCAATGTAAAATCTTATGAACAGGATGAAACAATTGAAACAACCTTATTGAGGGGAAGTATAGAAGTATATAATAAGGCGGATCCGTCTGCACCCAAAGTAATTTTAAAACCAAATGAAAAATTGGTTTTCAGAAAAAAAACACCTGAATATCTTTTGCCAAAAAATAAATTGAAAGCTGACTCAGCCGGCGATATGAATTTCAATGATGAAATCTCCATATCGGCTTTATCTGCAATGCAACCTGATAGCCTTAAAGAAGAAACTTCCTGGCTGTATAACCGGTTGGTAATTGATGACGATAATTTTATAAAGATGGCAGAAAAAATGGAAAGATGGTATGGAGTAAAAATAGAGATATTAAATCCTGAACTTGAGCAATATCATTTCAAGGGAATTTTTCAAAATGAAACAGTTGAACAGGCATTAGATGCTCTTCAGCTAACAGCGCGATTCAGATATAAAATAGAAAATGATACCATTAAAATTGTGAAGTAAAATATTCAGAAAAACAACGGAGGATATTGCGAGTATCCCCCGTTTAGCTAAAAAAAAACCATTGTGAGAGGTAATTTATTTTTTAACCATAAATTATAAATGTATGAAAAAAAGACATCTGCGCAGGCAGTATTTCTTAAAGGAATTGTCAAAAGCACTATTCATTATGAAATTAACAATTCTATTCTTCCTGGTTGGGATTTTGCGTACGAATGCGAATATAAAAGCGCAACCCAATATTTCGCTGAATATTAAAAATGCGAAAATCAAGAATGTGATTCAGAAAATTGAAAAACAGGGCGATTATCGTTTTTTGTACAACAGTGATGTGCCGGCGTTGAATACCAAAGTGGATGTAAATATTGAGCAGTATTCTATTTCTGAAACAATGGCAATTTTACTAAAGAATACCGGTTTAAAATATAAAGTATTGCCAGACAATCTTGTCGTAATTGAATCCGCTCAGTTGGATGATCCACAGGATATAGTTGTTACGGGTACAGTAACTGGAACGGGAGGAATTCCATTAGCAGGCGCTACCATCAATGTGAAGAACAGCACTTTTAGTGTGGCTTCCCGATCAAATGGAACGTATTCCATCAGTGTTCCCTCCGATGCGGTTCTTGTTGTATCTTATGTAGACTACCAAACTGCGGAAATAAATGTAAATGGACGCACAACCATTAATATCAGGCTAGAACCATCAAGCACTGCACTTAGTGACATTGTAGTGATTGGATATCAATCAGTAAGAAGAAAAGACCTTACCGGGTCTACCGGCATTGTTAATATGAACGATGCTAACAAAATTACATCCGGTTCAGTTGCAGAATCACTTCAGGGATTGGTCCCTGGTGTTACGGTAAGAAATGGCGGTGCACCGGGCCAGAATGCGACGATTGAAATCCGGGGTGTAGGAAATTTTGGCAATTCCAATCCTTTATATGTAATAGACGGAATGCTTTCCGATGCAAATACCACTGTTAACACAGATGATATTGCTTCAGTGCAGATTTTGAAAGACGCTTCTGCAGCTGCGATTTATGGTTCCCGTGCCGGGAATGGTGTAATTATCATTACGACTAAAAAAGGAAAAGAAGGCCCCGCTAAATTTTCATTTTCTGCGAAATACGGGGCGCAGCAAATTCCTAAAAAGTGGAATGTGATGGATGCACCGGATTATTTAAAAACAGTAAGCACTGCTTATCAGAATTCCGGAGTAAACCTGCCCGCGGGAGTTGCCAGTCAGTTGGCAAACAACACGATAAATACCAATTGGCAGAATGAAGTATTCAGAACCGGCAACGACCAGGATTATAATATGAACATATCAGGCGGATCTGCTACCAGCAATTATCTGATTTCTGGCAGCTACTATGAAAATAAGGGACCTGTTATTGGCAATGATTTTCAAAGGACAAGCCTTCGGATTAATACACAAGCTAAAAAAGGAATTCTGACTATCGGAGAAAACATGATGCTCAGCAATACGAATGGCGACAATCCCGGTGGAGGCATCAATGTGTTTTATGAATCGGCCAGCATGCTTCCAACCATTGCAGTGCAGGGTGATCAATATAAAACCATTCAATATAACCCGGCAGGATGGGGAATGGGCACTACAGATAATCCAACTTATGCATCTAATTATGTAGCCGTAAATTCATTGGATAAAATTAATTACAATTATGCAAAAATAGTTGGCAATGCGTATGCAGAATTGAAATTTACAAACTGGTTGAGTTACCGGTTTAATGCCGGACTGGAGGCAAGTTTTGATTATACAAAAGAGGTTCGGGATTCGGGAATATGGAGATATACCAATCAACCGCCATCTACAAGTGTAAATGAAGACAGGGAGCGCTTCACCAATTTACTTCTGGAACATACGCTCAATTTTAATAAAGACTTTGGAGTGCATAACATAAATGGGGTAATAGGTTTTTCGAGGACCGAACAAAAAAGAGATGTAACCAATGCAGGAAGAACGGTTTTGCAGGATGTGAATGGCCAGTATTTTACCACAATCGGTTCAGCATTGGGTAATCCATCCGCCGATGGTGGTACACCATTATTCTGGCGGTCGCATGGATATTTAGGGAGAATAAATTACACTTATAACGATAAATACCTGGTTACTCTTACCGGCAGGATTGACCAGGACTCGAGGTTTGGGCCGGATTTCCGTACCGGTTATTTCCCTTCGGCTGCGGCAGCTTGGAGAATCAGCAAAGAAAATTTTTTCAAAATAAGCTGGATAAATGATTTAAAAATACGCGCTTCGTATGGAAAGCTTGGATTTAGCGATGTACTTGGTTCATGGGATTACATTGGCTTGCTGAATAACAATCCACGTGCTGTATATGGAGTAAGTCAAACTCCTCTTGTGGGAGAATACCAGGCTCAAATCGCCAATCGGGATTTACATTGGGAAACAAGGATTCAAAAGAATATTGGCTTTGACGCTACATTGTTTGATAACCATGTTTCAATAAGTGCTGATGCTTACAATTCATTATCAAAGGATGTTTTGGTACAATTGCCCTTAGGCCAATACCTGGGCAGTACCGGTTTGCCATCTGCCAATGCAGGTTCTATCAGAAATACCGGTGTGGAAGTAGCGTCTACCTACCGTAATCACAACAGGGTTTTCAAATGGGATGTTTCAGGAAATATTACTACGATTAAAAACCGCGTTTTATCTGTCGGCAACCAAGGGGTAGATGTTGCGGGCAATAAGGTAAATTATATAGAACCAACCAATTTTCTCCGGGCGCAGGTAGGCCATAGTATTGGCGAATGGTATGTGATAAAAACTGACGGAATATTTAAAAGCCAGCAGGAAATAAACAGTTATGTAAGTAAAGATGGCACGCTTATACAACCCAATGCCAAACCAGGAGATATAAAATATATTGATGCAAATGGCGATGGCACCATTAATAATAATGACAGGCAATTTGATGGCTCACCCTGGCCTACTTTACAGGCGGGAGCCCAATTCAATGGTTCTTATAACAACTTTAATATAAACATTCAGCTTGTTGGTGTTTTTGGAAATAAAATATACAATGACATTAGAAGAGTGTTGGATAGCTATCAGTTGACGAATTTCAGAAAAGATATTAATCCATGGTCTTCGACCAATCCGAATGGAAGTGATCCACGCTTAGCTGTCGATGTTCCGGCAGATCCGGAAGTCTCATTGAATAATATGGCGCAAACGTCCCGTTGGCTGGAAAATGGCTCCTATGTAAGGTTAAGGAATGTCCAGATCGGCTATACATTTTCTGCCAATACACTTAGAAGGGTAGGTATCACCAACGCAAATATTTATGTAAGTGGCCAAAATCTCGTAACAATTACTAAATACAAAGGACTTGATCCGGATGTGCAAGGCACCGGAATTATTACCAGGGGATTTGATGCCGGCAACTGGCCTGCAAGCAGGATTTACTCTGTAGGATTACAATTCGGATTTTAAATTCTTAAATCAAAACAGACATGAAAAAGATAATCTTCTTACTCATTATATCACTTATTGCATTTGGCAGTTGCAAAAAAGATCTTAATATTCCTAACCCAAATACGCCCACAACGGAAAACTTCTGGAAAACTGCTAATGACGCACAGTTAGGAATCAACGCGATTTACAGTACTTTTCATCGTGAAGGCCTTTCACGCTGGCTTTATTTTATGACGATGATTCGTTCCGATGAGGGATACAGCACCAGCCCGAATCCGGATATTGTAAATACATATGACGTATTTCATATCACGGATTATAATGATTACCTGGTAACCAGTGTTTGGCAGGATGATTATATTGGCATTAACCGTGCAAATCAAGTGTTGGATAACGTGCCTGCTATTAACATGGATGCTACTTTGAAAGCGCAGTATATTGCAGAAGCCAAATTTTTGCGCGGATTTTTTTATTATAATCTGGCCACTATTTATGGAAACGTTCCTATAATGCTTCATGCTTCCAAACCCACAGATTATCCACCTACTTCCCCGCAAGACAGTGTTTTTGCCCAAGCCGAGCAAGACTTTACAGATGCAGCCACTGATTTGCCGGTAAAATATGATGCCGCTAATGTAGGACGGGCAACAAAAGGAGCAGCTTATGCAATGCTTGGAAAATCGTATATGCAACAACGAAAATATCCTGAAGCGAAACAGGCTTTACAGTGGTTGACAGAAGGCGACGGAAAAGATGTTTATAGCCTTGTTTCTGATTATCGCAGTAATTTCATTGAAACATCTGAAAACAATTCGGAATCGGTTTTTGAATGGCAAAACGCGCTCAATCCCAATGACACTCATGATGATGATGTAGCGCCGGGTTCAGATAATTTAAATTATGGTACATCTATTCCGCCTTTTTTTGCACCAAGGCCGATTGGCTTTACCGACGGACAGGCACGCAGGTGGCCTGTGTGGGAATTTTTAAAAGAAAAAACCGTTAATGGTGATAGAGATCCCCGCCTTGCAGCCACTTTCCTGTATGATTCTACGGATGTAAGAGGTCCTGATTACACAATAGTTTATGGAAAAACATTTTCTTCATTAGGTTATTCAAGCGACCCTACGGTTGTCCCAAATACCCATGATGTTTATTTTAGAAAAGAGCTTGATGATGCTACTATGGACGGAGAAGTGTTTCATTCCGGAAATAATTACCGATATGTTCGCTATGCAGATGTGCTTTTATTATATGCTGAAGCGTTAAATGCCCAGGGTAAAACCGCTCTCGCTTATCCTTTTGTAGATAGAGTGAGGCAGCGTGCAGGGCTGGCGCCATTATCTACTGTAATGCCGGCATTGAATCAGCAGGATTTTTTAACTCAACTAAAACATGAAAGAATTACAGAACTCACCGGAGAAGGGCACCGTTGGGAAGATCTGGCGAGATGGGGCGATCTTGGACCACAACTGGCTTCAAGAGATGCCGGATTTGCAAACTTTAAAATTGGTAAAGATGAGTTTTTACCCATTCCACAATTTGATCTCGATATTAACCCTAATTTAAAACAAAATCCTGGATATTAATTTGTCGAATAAATAATCTGAATTCATAATTTGTGTAAAAATGTAAAATTTAGAATTTATATCAACTTTAGTTGGAAGTTTGACTTTTTACAGGAAAAATCTTCATGCTTAGATACTTATTTTTAATTCTTTATTTATTCGCCTTCTCGTGTAAAAGAGAAGGCAACGCGCAGGTAACACCACCGGTAATTGTAGCAGATACTGGTTTTACCAATCCTTTGCTTTCTTCCGGTCCAGATCCCTGGGTGATTCAAAAAGATACCAATTATTATTTTACGCATACTACCGGAGTAAGCCTGGTGATTTATCAAACAAGCAAAATGTCTGATTTAAAAAACGCTGTAATTAAAACCATCTGGACCCCTCCGGTAAGCGGTGCTTATTCTAAAGATATCTGGGCGCCCGAGCTTCATTATCTGCAGAACAAATGGTATATGTATTTTGCAGCAGATAGCGGAAGCAATAACAGCCACCGGATATTTGTTTTGGAAAATGATAGTACCGATCCGATGTCTGATAATTGGACCTTGAAAGGAAAAGTAACAGACATTTCAGATAAATGGGCAATAGATCCTTCAGTTTTTGAATACAAAAACCAGTTGTACATGCTTTGGTCAGGATGGCAGGGAAACACAAATGGTGAGCAGGATATTTATATTGCCAAAATGAGCGATCCTCTTACTATAAGCAGCAACAGGGTACTCATATCTTCGCCAACTTATGATTGGGAAAAAATGGGTGCTCCGCCTACCGTAAATGAAGGCCCGGAAATGCTGATGAACAGTCAGGGAAATTTATTTATTACTTACTCTGCAAGCGGATGCTGGACAGATAATTATTGTTTGGGGTTGTTATTGCTAAAAGAAAACGGTGATCCAATGAATGCCTCTGATTGGAATAAAACAGCCACACCGGTTTTCAATACTTTTCCTTCGGGTGGTGCATTTGCTCCCGGGCACAACAGTTTTTTTAAATCGAGAGATGGTACGGAAGACTGGATTATCTACCATGCAAACAGCACACCAGGGCAGGGTTGTGGAAACAGCCGCTCGCCACGAATGCAAAAATTTAGCTGGAATGTGGATGGCACACCAAATTTTGGAACTCCGGTTAGTATAAATGTAGTTCTTAAAAAACCTTCAGGAGAATGACATTTGTTTTATTTTCAATTAAGTATTTTTTCTTATAAAAAATGCTCTGTATGCTTTTCCGAAAAAAAATTACCCTGATTGCTTTTGGATTTTTGTATTGTCAACTTTTGTTTTGGACAGTGCGCAAAAGAATCCTCATCTTGCAGCAAAAGTGATCGGTGATAAATCAGGAATTTAAATGACTATCTATACCGATCAGCCGTGATTGCAGTTTTACAGCGGCAATTTTATGTTTGGAAAAAATACATTCAATAATGGCAGCAAAGATGAATACCGCACGCTTTTGCAATGGAAACACAACATTTTCCTGATTCTCCGAATGAGCCTTCGTTTCCAAATACGGTTTTAAAACCCGGTGAAAAATATCACACCAAATCCACTTATGTATTTTCTTTAAAGAAAGATTAATTCAATAAAATAATTCTGATGATTGTAAATATTCTGAAGCAAAAAAAAAGCTTCACTCCGATTGATTATTTTCTTTTTTATGGTGCTGATATATATCGCAGCATTTTGTCAGAAGCAAACTGCACCGGCTTATCCACTCATCACACACAACACCTATTTTAGCATTTGGTCAACGACCGACGCGTTGTATAACTCTACTACTACACATTGGACGGGAGCAAATCAATCTCTTTAGGTTTTCAGGCGAGGAGTGTGGTAGGTGGTTATTTTATGAAAATGCTCAATGATAAATTTAATTTGAAATAACAGGGGTACCTGCAAAAAGCATTCTTTTGAATATTTTTTTCAGCAAACAAATAAATATCCGGTATTCTTCTATGGTGATTATTTTTAAAATGGAATAGTATCAATTTTACATTTTCACATGAGCATTCATCCGGTAAATTTTTGGACTGGTTCCGGTAATACTTTTAAACAATTTATTAAAATTAGAAACGGTTTTATAGCCACAATTGTATGCTATTTCAGAAATGCTCCAATCAGTATCCAGCAAGTATTTGCAGGCTGCAGACACCCGCACCTGGTTCAGGTATTCAATGAAATTTTTGCCGGTTCTCTTTTTAAAAAGACGACAAAAAGATTGAGGAGTAAGATTAGAAATACAGGCGATGGTACTGAGGCTGATGTTCTCTTTAAAATGATGTTGCACATATTTATACACATCTGATAAACGGTCGGTCTCTGCGTGTTTGAGTGGCGCATTATATCCATCACTGGTAATAAAACGAATCTCTTTTGCTTCGGAGAGAAGGTGCAGGATTTCAAATACGCCGAGAATCTTTTCAAAATCGTTTTTTAATAAAAGGTTTTTTAATTTTTCTGCCAGCATCTCCTTTGTTCTACCATTTATGCAGATTCCTTTTTCTGCATTTTGAAATAAATCATTGATTTTAAAAGCTTCATTCATTTCATAAAAATCGGGACTAAAAATATTTTTATTAAAATATAGAACAATTGCTTTAGCCTTTAAATCAGGAATTCCGTTATAAAAAATTTCATCATTCTGCCATACGTGAGGAAGATTACTACCAATAAAAACCATATCACCTTCCGAGAATTGTTCAATATTATCGCCAATAATTCTCTTGCCAAAACTTTCAAGAATATATACCAGTTCCATCTCGGGATGAAAATGAAACGGAGCTTTAAAAAATGCCTCATCTCTTTCTACCAGAGAAAGGAAGCTATTGGTTCGTGGGCTGATTTCTGTCTGAAGGAGTTTCATAATTATTTCTCGGAGAATAAAGATAATATAATGCAATAGAATGCTAATATTGCTACCCATATATTCTTTACAATGATTTAATTTGTCCCTCATTTGAGGAAAAAAAATCAAGAGTATTTCCGGTAAAATAACAACGCATAATTTATGAAATATTGTTTAGCACTCGATTTAAAAGAGGATGAAAACCTAATCGCAGAATACGAAAAACATCATCAGGCAGTGTGGCCCGAAATTATTGATTCTATTAAGGATTCGGGAATTAGAGGCCTGGAAATTTACCGTGTTTTTAACCGGCTTTTTATGATTATGGAAACCGATGCAAGTTTTTCTTTTGATAAAAAAAATGCCATGGATAGCGCTAATCCAAAAGTGCAGCAATGGGAAGAATTGATGTGGAAATATCAGCAATCAATTCCCCATGCAAAACCAGGAGAAAAATGGGTTTTAATGAATAAAATTTTTGAACTTTAATTTTTATAAAACCAGACTCATGCCTTTATCAACTACTCCTGTTTCTATTACTACTTCTAAAGATACTTCTACACAAAATTTTGTACTTCCACTTATCCTGGTTACCAGTTTATTTTTTCTTTGGGGAATGGCTTATGGCTTGCTGGATGTATTAAACAAACATTTTCAGGAAACATTAAATATTACCACAGCCCGATCTACTTTACTGCAGGCCGCTTATTTTGGCGCTTATTTTTTAATCGCCTTGCCCGCGGGATTTTTCATGAATAAATTTGGTTATAAAAGAGGAATTATCCTTGGTTTACTATTATATGCTTTGGGCGCATTTTTATTTTATCCTGCTGCACAACGGTCTGATTTTAATTTTTTCCTAATCGCTTTATTTATTTTGGCTTCCGGCCTGGGGTGCCTGGAAACCGCTGCGAATCCCTATGTTACGGTTTTAGGGAAATCTGAATCTTCCGAGTTTCGTTTAAATCTTTCGCAATGCTTTAATGGCGTTGGTTCTTTTATTGGCCCAATAATAGGAGCAAATTTATTTTTTAGAAATGGAAATTCTGGCAATCTTGATTCAGTAAAAATGGTTTATCTTATAATCGGTGCAGTTGTTTTGATTATCGCCTTTTTATTTTTTAGAACGCACCTTCCTGAAATAAAGGAAAGCAAATTAGTGTCAGAAAAATCTTTGGATGTGAAACCATTATTCAAACATAAAAATTTCACCGGTGCGATTATAGCACAGTTTTTTTACGTTGCCGCACAAGTGGGCGTGGCAGCTTTGTTCATTAATTATTGTACTGCTCCGGGCAAAGGGATAAACAATACAGAAGCAGCGTATTTATTGGGAGTAGGTATGATACTTTTTACAGTGGGACGTTTTGTGGGAACCGGGTTGATGAAAATTATTTCACCAAATAAGCTTTTAACCATTTATGCAATTATCAATATCCTTTTATGCATGGTCGTTGTTTCCGGAACAGGATTACTTTCTGTTTATTCCCTGATAGCGGTTTTCTTTTTTGAATCTATTATGTTTCCCACCATTTTCGCTTTGGGCGTAAAAGATTTGGGACATCATACCAAAAAGGCTTCTTCATTTATTATTATGTCCATAGTTGGCGGAGCTTTAGTTCCTTTTGTGATGGGCAAAATAACTGATAGTTACTCTATCAATTTCGCATATGCAATACCGTTAGTATGCTTTATCGTAGTGGCTTGGTATGGATGGAAAGGTTATAAGATTGTTGAAAAATGAGAAATGAGAGTGGTGAATGGTGAAAGGTGAATTCGGAATTAAGAATGGTGAATTAAAAATTTCGGATAAAATTTGCTTTACTGTGAATCAATATTTTCCAGCAAAATAAAAAACCGTCGAATCCATAAAATAATAATAAAATAAAATAATTAAAATGTTTTCTTTAAAAAACAAAAAAGCAGTGATAACCGGCGCAGGCAGCGGCATTGGCAAAGCGGTTGCCATTCTTTTTGCAAACCAGGGCGCCGAAGTACACATTATGGAATTAACAGAAGAAACTGCAAGATCAACTGTTGAAGAAATTAAAAGAAATGACGGAAAGGTTTTTTCTCATGCGTGTAATGTGGCCAATCAAAAACAAGTAATTGAAACTTTTCAGGGAATTGGAATTCACGATATTTTGGTAAACAACGCAGGCATTGCGCACATTGGAAAAGCCGACACAACTTCGGAAGAAGATTTTGACAGGATTGTACATGTAAATGTGAAAGGCGTTTATAATTGTTTGTTTGCTTCCATTCCATTAATGAAAAAAAATAGTGGAGGTGTTATTATAAACATGGCTTCAATTGCCGCATGGTCAGGTCTTGCAGACAGGTTTGCTTATTCGATGGCAAAAGGCGCTGTGGCTGCAATGACACTATCTGTTGCGAAAGATTACATTAGTGACAATATCAGGTGCAATTCTATTTCACCGGCAAGGGTTCACACTCCTTTTGTAGATGGTTTTTTGCAAAAAAACTATCCGGGAAATGAAAAAGAAATGTTTGATAAATTATCGAAAACACAGCCAATAGGAAGAATGGCAAAGCCGGAAGAAGTAGCGGCGTTGGCTTTATATTTATGCAGCGATGAGGCTTCATTTATTACCGGCACTGATTACCCGATTGATGGCGGATTTTTAAAACTCAATACTTAGAAAATGAAAATCAGAGTTCTCATTATTTGTTTGTTTACTGCAATAGTGATTAACGGTCAGGCACAAACGTATTTTCCTGCATCTGCTAATATGGAGGCCAGGAGCGAGTTTCAGGATGCTAAGTTTGGTTTGTTTATTCATTGGGGCGTATTTAGCATTCTTGGTGATGCAGAATGGGTAATGAACAATGAAAATATTCATGTAAAAGATTATACGCGTTTGGAACAGTTTTTTTATCCTTCACAATTTGATGCGCAGGAGTGGGTAAGCATGGCAAAAAACGCAGGCATGAAATACATTACATTAATCACAAGACATCATGATGGTTTCAGCATGTGGGATACCAAATATTCTGATTTTAATATTATGAATACGCCTTATAAAAAAGATATAGTAAAAATGATTGCTGATGAATGCCACAAACAAAACATCAAACTTTTTTTATACTATTCTTTATTGGATTGGCGTCGCGATGATTATTCATGGTGGACGGGTAGAACCGGCCAGGGCACCGGCCGCACTGTGCACGGCAACTGGAATGACTATATAAAATTCATGGAAAACCAGTTGACTGAATTATTGACCAATTATGGAGAAATAGCAGGAATCTGGTTTGATGGTTATTGGGACCAAACC
>JBQCFO010000506.1:0-4087 GCA_051959055.1 Ginsengibacter sp.
TCCAACACCAACACTTCAATTCCGGGAGTAAACATTAAGGAAACCCCTGAAAATTTTCAGGTAGAAGTTGCTGCACCGGGAATGAGTAAAAAAGATTTTAAAATCGAACTTGATGGCAACGTGCTCACCATTAGTTCTGAAAAAACAAACAGCCAGGAAGAAAAGGATGATGAGAAATACACCAGAAGGGAGTTTAGCTATCAATCCTTTTACAGAACCTTTAACCTTCCAAAAGAAGTGGTAGATGTGGATAAGATCCTGGCTAAATATGAAAATGGGCTGTTGCAGTTGCTGATTCCCAAAAAGGAAGAAGCAAAACAAAAGCCACCAAGGCTGATTCAAATTTCATAAATTGAATTATTTTAAAATAAAGAGTTGCCTTCCGCAACTCTTTATTTTATCTCTTAAGCCTCTTTATGCTACCGTCATTCTAAAAGTCATGTTTTTCTTTTGAAAAATAAGCTTACCGGTATTTCTTTTTACTTTTATTTTGTGGAATTGTTAAATAAAATTGTAACTTGATTTATATGAAAGATTCGTCAAAGAAAGCTTTTGAAACAAAAGCTATGCGCAAAACACCCACGGGCATAAACGGCTTAGACGAAATTACAGAAGGAGGCTTGCCAAAAGGCAGGCCGACGTTAATTTGCGGTGATGCAGGCAGTGGTAAAACTTTATTTTCAATTGAATTTATTGTAAAAGGCGCGACAGACTACAACGAGCCCGGAATATTTGTAGCGTTTGAAGAAAAAAGTGAAGAACTTGCCGTAAATGTTGCTTCACTGGGATTTGATCTCAACAAACTGATTGCAGAAAAAAAGATTAAAATAGATCACGTTCAGATAGACAGAAGCGAAATAGAAGAAACCGGCGAATATGATCTTGACGGATTATTTATCCGCCTGGATTATGCTATTGACAGCATAGGAGCTAAAAGAGTAGTACTTGATACGATTGAAAATCTTTTTTCAGGGTTATCCAATCATGCTATTTTAAGGTCTGAATTGCGCCGGCTTTTTTCATGGCTGAAAGATAAAGGAGTTACCGCGATTGTAACCGGTGAAAGAGGAGAAGGAAAGTTAACCCGGCATGGGCTTGAAGAGTATGTTTCCGATTGTGTTATTTTACTGGATCATCGGATCGAAAACCAGATTTCTACCCGTAGGTTAAGAATTGTCAAATATCGCGGCTCTGTACACGGCACCAATGAATATCCATTTTTAATAGATAAAGACGGAATTTCGGTATTGCCCGTTACTTCCCTTCAATTGTCCAATGCCGTTTCATCTGAAAGGGTTTCATCCGGAATTCCCTCATTAGACCAAATGCTAGGTGGGAAAGGGTTTTTCAAGGGGAGCAGTATTCTCGTTTCGGGAACTGCAGGTTCCGGCAAAACAAGTATCGCCGCCCACTTTGCCAATGGTTTTTGTAACAGAAAAGAGCGCTGTCTCTTTTTTGCATTTGAAGAATCTCCCGAACAGATTATGCGAAATATGAAGTCTATTAATCTTGACCTGGAGAAGCATTTGAAAAAAGGATTATTGAAATTTTATGCATCCCGTCCAACTACTTATGGGCTTGAAATGCACCTGGTCGTTATTTATAAGCTCATTAAACAATTTAAACCGAAAGCCGTTGTTCTTGATCCGATAACGAACCTTGCAACGATAGGTGATGCCAGCCAGGTAAAATCAATTTTAATCAGGTTAATCGATTTTCTGCAAAGAGAACAAATAACGGCAATGTTTACAGCCCTTACATTTAATAATTCTGTTCAAAGCCCGGATGAAGACGTATCATCTCTTGTAGATACCTGGTTATCAGTGAATGATATTGAATTAAACGGTGAAAGAAACCGTGCGATTTACATTATGAAATCAAGAGGAATGAAAAATTCAAACCAGGTAAGAGAATTTCTGATTACAGATACGGGGATTGAAATAGTGAATGTGGTTCTTGGAGCTAACGGAGTGCTTACTGGCTCTGCAAGAGAACAGTACAACGTGGAAAAAAATAAAGAAGAATTGCAGAAAAATGCATTAAATCATAAAAACAAACAAATCGAGAGCAAGAAATTAATTCTTAATGCAAAAATTGCCAAACTTCAATCGGAATTTGAACTGGCAAAAGAGGAGCTTAACCGGATTTATATAGAAGATGAGCTGAGAAAAGAAGTTGCTCAAAATAACAGAAGCCAGGTGATCAGAATGCGGGAAAATAAAGAACAAAACATTAGTAAAAGGAAAAAATAAATTTATGTTATGCAAAGGAAAAAGTGGGAGCTAAGACTTTACGTGGCGGGAAAGACCCCAAAATCGATGACTGCTTTAAAAAATCTGCAGAAATATTGCAACGAATATTTGGCAGGGCAATATAAAATTGAAATTATTGATCTTTTAAAAACCCCCCAACTTGCAGAAGGAGACCAGATTTTTGCAGTGCCAACATTGGTAAGAAAAATGCCGGTACCGATGCGGAAAATTATTGGAGATTTGTCTGATGAAGAAAAAGTACTTGTTGGCTTAAATATTGTGCCGTTAAAATCTGAATCATGACAGAACCGCATTTATCAAAATATGAAGATTGGGAAAATTTGGATGAAAGTTTACATTATAGCCTGAAACTATTTATAACCGGCGCTTCTCCAAATTCTGTAAGAGCGATTGCTAATTTAAAAGGCATTTGCGAGAAATATCTTCCTCAAAAATATGATCTTGAGATTATAGATGTTTATCAGCAACCTTTCATGGCCAAAAAAGAACAGGTTGTAGCGTTGCCCATGCTCATTAAAAATTTTCCATTGCCTGTAAAAAGATTATTTGGTGATATGTCAAATGTAAAGAGCGTCCTTAAAGGCCTCGGTCTAAATTCAATTTAATGGACACAATTAATACCTTAGCCAACCAGGATGAAATAGACAGCTTACGTCAGCAGCTTGACGAAGCAAATGCTGCTATTGAAGCTATCCGTACAGGACAGGTGGATGCTTTGGTAGTGGAAGATAATAATGGCCCGCAGCTTTACACTTTAAAAAGCGCTGATCAAACCTACCGGCTTTTTATTGAAAAAATGACGGAAGGTGCTATTACAGTTAATAATGACGGAGTGATTTTGTACTGTAACTCCCGGTTTGCAGCCATGTTAGGTATTCCATTGGAAAATTTGATTGGCACTTATTTTAAAAAGATTATCCCACAGGAATTCAAAAAATCTTTTGATAGGCTTATCTCAACAGGATGGAAAGAGGAATGCAAAGAGGAGCTTTCTTTAGCTTCTGCTGAAGGCAAAATAATTCCTGTGCTGGTATCTATTACTACGCTGGATCTGGATGAGGGAACCGTTTTAAGCCTCATTTTTACGGATCTCACGAGTCAAAAGCTGATAGAAAAACAGCTGAGAGAAAAAAATGAACAACTCGAAGCTGCAAATCAATTTGCTGAAAAACTAAATAATGAATTAGAGGAAAGAGTGATAGAAAGGACGAAAGAATTATTAACCAGCAGAGAGCATTTCAGGTTTTTAGCAGATACAATTCCCGTTATTGTCTGGACGGCTTTACCAAATGGAGATCATGATTATTTCAATATGCAATGGTACAATTACACGGGTCTTACTTTTGAACAATCTATGGGCAGTGGATGGCAATCAGTAGAACATCCGGATGATCTTCCCGCGATTTTGGCTGCCTGGAGCGAGGCTTTGATTTCGGGGGAGCCTTTTAAAATTGAAGTGAGAAAAAGAGCTGCGGATGGTAGCTACCGATCCTATATTATGAGCGCGATGCCTTTAAAAGACAGTGATGGAAAAGTAATCCGTTGGTTTGGCGTAAGTATAGATATTGATGACCAGAAAAAAGATATGGAAAGAAAGGATGAATTTATAAGCATGGCCAGTCATGAGCTAAAAACTCCGGTCACCACTTTAAAAGCCTATACTGAAATTCTGGTAATGGAAGCTGAAAGCAAGTTCAAGGAGACGCTGTCCGAGGGAACAGCAGTCAAGAGCCACATCAAGGATCCCGGTCTGGCCGAGAAGGGCCGCAACAGGATCGAATGGGCCGAGGCCGAAATGCCCGTGCTCCGCCAGA
>JBQCFO010000507.1:0-8907 GCA_051959055.1 Ginsengibacter sp.
ATAGAAAAACAGGTTATTTATTTGTTTGCTGCCAAACCTTTAGTCCCCAAAACAAGAAGGTTTTTAGACATTTTGATATAAGGAAACGCTTTAATAACCCTTCTTGGTTTTTTTTACCAGCCTGTCGCCAAACCAACAAGGTTTTTTTAGTGATTTTGAAATAATAGAAACGCCTTACATGAACCTTCCTGGTTTTTCCATTTTGTTTAATTTTATGAAAACATAATTTGGCTTGTAATTCTTATTTATCGTATCTTTGCATTCGTAAAAGATTAGTGAAAGGGAACGGAAGCGTTCCCTTCTTCTATTTCTAAAACAGCACAGAATAATGATTACAGAAACCGGGAAGATTGAAGAATTTGTAAAACAATTTATCGCAAAAACGGATGGCCTATTTCTGATAGATGTAAAAAGCGCTCCGGGAAATAAAATCACCGTTTTACTGGATGGCGATAAAGGTGTTACCATCGAAAACTGTACGGCTGTTAATAAAGCTCTTTATAAATTTATTGAAGAAACACAACTTTTCGAAGACAACAACTTTTCATTGGAAGTTTCTTCATTTGGAGTAGATAAACCACTCATTCTATTAAGGCAATACAAAAAAAATATCGGCAGGAATGTAGAAGTGGTATTAACGGACGGCCAGAAAACAGAAGGGAAACTGGCTGATGCAAATGAAGAACATATTATTATAGAACAAAAAACAGGTAAAGGAAACAAAATGACTACAAAAACAACAACAATTTTATTTAATCAGATAAAGCACACAACCGTGCTGATAACTTTTTAAAATAACAGTATGGCAAGTATTAATTTAATAGAATCCTTCCAGGAATTCAAAGACGCTGAAAACATTGACAGGCCTACCTTGATGAAGGTAATGGAAGATGTTTTTAAAACATTGATCCGCAAAAAATATGGTTCAGATGAAAATTTTGACGTAATTGTAAACGATCAGAAAGGCGACCTTGAAATTTTCAGAAGGCGCACCATCGTTGATGACGACGACTTGTATAATACGCTCACGGAAATAGAATATAAAGACGCGATAAAAATCGAACCAGACTACCAGGTAGGTGAAGAATTGTATGAAGAAGTGGATATTCAAAAAGAGTTTGGAAGAAGGGCGATTCTTGCCGGCAAACAAACATTGGCAAGCCGTATCAACGATTTGAAGAAAAATATTCTTATCAAAAAATACGAAGACCGCGTGGGCGATATCATCAGCGGCGAAGTGTACCAGGTTTGGAAAAAAGAGATTTTATTGCTGGATGAAGAAGGCAATGAAATGCTGCTTCCAAAATCAGAACAAATTCCATCTGACTATTTCAAAAAAGGCGAAACAGTAAGAGCGGTCGTAAAAAAAGTAGAATTAAAAAATAACCAGGCAGTAATTATTGTTTCAAGAACCGATAATTCTTTTCTGGCAAAATTATTGGAAATTGAAGTACCTGAAATTTTCGATGGCCTTATCGTAATCAAGAAAATAGTAAGGGATCCGGGAGAAAGAGCCAAAGTGGCTGTCGAAAGTTTTGATGACCGTATTGACCCGGTTGGCGCTTGTGTGGGAATGAAAGGAAGCCGGATTCATGGCATTGTACGTGAATTGAAAAATGAAAATATTGATGTAATCAACTGGACAAATAATATTCAATTGCTGATTCAACGTTCGCTTACTCCCGCTAAAATTACCAGCATGGATGTAGATTTGGAGGCCAAACATGCAAGCGTATATTTAAAGCCCGACCAGGTTTCACTGGCTATAGGGCGCAGAGGCGTCAACATCAAACTGGCAAGCGAGCTTACCGGCCTTGAGCTGGATGTATTCCGCGACAACGAAGGCGAAGTAGAAGAATACGATGTGGATCTGGATGAATTTACAGATGAATTGGAAACATGGGTAATTGATGAATTAAAAAAGATTGGTTGCGATACAGCGAAAAGCGTTTTAGACTTGTCTAATGAAGAACTGGAACGCAGAACAGATTTGGAAAAAGAAACCATTGCTGAAATAAAGAAGATTTTAAACGAAGAATTTACAAATGAATAAAAGCATTCAATCAAAAAATGCAGTATTTGTTTGTTTACTATAAATAAAAATTATAAAAATTACCTCCTGTAAATAGAGGTAGGGAAAGTTTAATGGCAGAAATAAATACACCACGATTGATGGCTGCGGCCAAAGAGTTCAATATAGGAACCAATACCTTAATAGACTTTTTGGTATCAAAAAATTTTAGCAGCGATGATCTGAAGCCTAGTACAAAGCTATCGGAAGAGATGTACCGTGTACTGCAGGTAGAGTTTCAGCCCGATAAGGTTGCCAAACAAAAGGCTGAACAAATTGATCTGCCTAAAAATACTCCGGCAGATAATAAGAAAAGAAAAGATGAGCAGGATCTTTCTTTTACCAAAAAAGAAACGGTAAAACCAGTAGTAAAGGAAGAAAAACCGGTAGAAGAGCAGAAGCCTGAGGAAATTGTGGAAGAAATTATTGCTGAAAAAGTTGCTGAAATTCCACCCCAGGAAATTCCCGTCGTGGCAGAAATCCAGGAAGAAAAAGAGGAACCGAAAGAAGAACCTGCAGCCATTGAAGAGCCTGTAAAACCTGAAGTTACTAAAATAGAAGCTCCGGAAGTAGAGGGTTTAAAAATAATAGACAAAATAGATCTGAGTACCATTGATTCTTCAGTAAGGCCTAAGAAGGAGTTGAAAAATAAAGAACAAAAGGGAAAAGTAAAAGGAGTTATTAATAAAGAAGCTCCGGTGGAGAAACCAGAAGAAACTCCGACTGTGATACAACCACAAGGCCCGGTAGCCCAACCGGAAAAAGAAGCTGCTGTTGTGATTACCAATATCAAAGCGGTAAAGCTGGAAGGCCCGAAAATCATGGGGAAAATCGTACTTCCGGTAAACAATGAAACGAGGCCCAAAGCTGTGGACGAAAGACGCAAACGCAAACGGATTATCGTAGAAAAGAAACCTTCAGGAAATCAGCAGCCTGGACCACATCCGCCACAGAGGCCACATGCGGGGCAAAACCGGCCCGCGTCGCCCCAGGGCAGATTTAACCGAAATGCACCCCAGGTAAGAAGGGAAGAAAAAGAAATAGACCAAAAAGAAATTCAGGATAAAATAAAGGAAACTCAGGCAAAACTGGCCGGAACGGGTGGAAGAGGTAAAAGCCTGAAGGCAAAATACAGAAAACAAAAAAGAGAAGAAGCCGCAGAAAATATGGGCGAAGAAGTAGCAGATAATAAATTACAGGTGACTGAATTTATTTCTGTAAGCGAATTTGCCAACCTGATGGACGTAAGTTTTGCTGATGTGATCAGTAAATGTATGAGTTTGGGAATTATGGTTTCTATAAACCAGCGGTTGGAAGCGGATGTGATAGAACTGGTGGCCAGTGAGTTCAATTATGAAGTAGAATTTATTGATATAGACGACCAGCAGGATATGGAGGAAGAAGAGGAAGAAGATCGTGAAGAAGATCTGATTCCACGATCTCCAATCGTAACCATCATGGGACACGTAGATCATGGTAAAACGTCTTTGCTGGATTATATCCGCCATGCAAATGTAATCGCAGGCGAAGCGGGGGGAATCACCCAACATATCGGTGCTTATGAGGTTACAGTAAAAAATGGCCGCGCCATTACTTTCCTTGATACGCCGGGCCACGAAGCGTTTACCGCTATGCGAGCAAGAGGTGCTAAGGTTACCGATATAGCTGTAATTGTAATTGCCGCAGACGATGCTGTGATGCCTCAAACAAAAGAGGCCATTTCTCACGCCCAGGCTGCCAATGTACCAATGGTATTTGCATTAAATAAAATGGATAAAGAGGGTGCAAATCCCGAAAAGATCAAAGAACAACTGGCGGGGATGAATATATTGGTGGAAGATTGGGGTGGAAATTTCCAAAGCCAGGAAATTAGTGCAAAGCAGGGGTTAAATGTAGATGAACTGCTGGATAAAGTTTTATTAGAATCCGATTTACTCGAATTAAAAGCAAACCCGGCAAAATCTGCCAGTGGCACAGTGATCGAAGCATCTCTGGATAAAGGACGTGGGTATGTCGCTACCATTTTAGTACAAAATGGTACTTTAAAGCAAGGCGACCTGTTAGTTTCCGGTCAGCATTATGGCCGTATCAAAGCGATGTTTAATGAGCGTAACCAGCGCGTGAATGTAGCTCCGCCGTCAACTCCTGTATTGATATTGGGATTGAACGGTGCTCCTCAGGCTGGTGAAACTTTTAAAGTATTTCAGGACGAATCGGAAGCTAAAGATACTGCGAACAGAAGAGCACAAATCCTGCGTGAACAAGGTATTCGTGCGAAGAAACATATTACACTGGACGAAATCGGACGTCGTTTGGCTCTCGGCAACTTCAAACAATTGAACCTCCTGATTCGCGCGGATGTGGATGGTTCTGTCGAAGCGTTGAGCGATTCTTTGCAAAAATTAAGCACTGAAGAAATTGCGGTAAGCGTGGTCCATCAGGGTGTAGGGCAAATAACTGAAACTGACGTAATGTTGGCAACTGCTTCTGATGCAGTCATTATCGGCTTTAATGTTCGTCCTTCTTTACAGGCCTCAAAAATTGCTGAACATGAAGGGGTGGAAATTAAAACCTACTCAATTATTTACGATGCAATAGACGAAGTAAAGAGTGCTATGGAAGGAATGCTGGAACCGAAAATACAGGAAAAAGTGTTGGGCGTTGCCGAAATAAAAGAAACCTACAAATTTGATAAAGCAACGGTTGCCGGCTGTATGGTTGTAGAAGGAAAAATTGCACGAAACAACCGCATTCGTTTGGTAAGAGATGGAATCATCATTCATACCGGTGAACTGGGAAGTCTGAAACGTTTTAAAGATGACGTAAAAGAAGTAACCAATAACATGGAATGTGGCATGATCGTTAAAAATTATAATGATCTGAAACCGGGCGATATGATTGAAGCATTTGAGGAAATAGAAGTGAAGAGAACGTTGTAAGAATTGTGTTTAGATGGTTTAGTACATTTCTCACTACTCACTACTTTCTACTCACTTCTTTAACAAAAGCGCCACAACTTTTAACTTTCCAAAAAAATAACTCACGGGTAACAGGTGTATTTTTGACCAAACATTTAAAAAATGCTTTAGGCTTGTGCCTGCATTCCAAATACAAAAAAATTCGATGAAAAAAAGTTTTTTATTTCTCTCTTTTCTTGCAATAGCCTTTACTTCTTTTGCGCAAACAAAAAAAGTAGTTGCTGATAAAATCATCGCTACTGTAGGTGATAAAATCATTTTGAAAAGTGACATTGAAAACAGCATCCACGATATGGAGCGTCAGAATATTGATGTGCCACAAAATGCTTCCTGTCTTCTTTTACAGCAAGCGCTGGCAATGAAAGCATTGGTACTGCAGGCAGAAAAGGATTCTCTACCGGTTTCGGATGAAGATGTAAACGCAGAGATAGACAACAGGATACGATATTATATAAATAATTATGGCTCAAAAGAAATTTTGGAGCAAATAGCCGGAAAAACAGTTTTTCAATTAAAAGAAGAATTCAGACCAGTAATCCGGGATCAGAAATTGGCACAGGCAGAAAGAGATAAAATTGTAGGAGATGTAAGAATAACTCCTAAGGAAGTGGAGGCTTATTATAATAAAATTCCTAAAGACAGCTTGAAATTTTATGAATCACAATTAGAGGTTGGCCAGATTGTTATTTATCCAAAACCTAGTCGTGATCTGGAAAATTATGCAATAGACCAATTAAAAGAATACAAAAAAGAAGTAGAAGACGGGAGCAAAAAATTCGAAGTGCTCGCATCACTTTTTACAGATGATCCCGGCAGCAAAAATAACGGTGGCCAGTACGAGATAAACAGGAATGAAAAACAGTGGGATCCCGTATTCCTGGCGAAAGCATTTAGTTTAAAAGACGGCCAGATTTCAAATGTTTTTAAGACGAAGTTTGGTTATCACATTATTCAAATGGTGAGCCGGCGCGGGGATGATGCTACTATCAGGCACATTTTAAAGATTCCACAAGTAAGCTCAATAGAAATAAATGCTGCAAAGGAAAAGCTCGATTCTATCAGAACCCAGTTGATGAAAGGCACAATTACATTTGGCGAAGCGGTAGCAAAATACAGCGAAGATGACAACAGTAAATTTACAGGTGGACGCATTACTGCCCAGGATGGAAGCGGCAGCACTTTATTGACTATTGACCAGTTAGACAAGGACATGGTGTTGATGCTCAAGGATTTAAAAGTTGGTGAATATTCTGCGCCCACAGAATTCATGGACCCTTCTGCCCGTAAAAAAGCGGTAAGAATTGTGGACATTCTGAGTAAATCAGAACCGCATCGTGAAAATCTGAAAGATGACTATGATAAAGTGGCTCAAAGAGCATTGGAAGAAAAGAAAAATGATGTGTTGGAACAATGGTTCAATAAAATCGTTCCTACTTTTTATATAAATATTGATAAGGATTATGCTTCCTGCCCTGAGCTAAAAAGCTGGACGGACAATAGCAGTACTGCTCAGAAATAAATTCGAATGGAATAATGATACTCCAATTGGAGATGTTGTATTAATTCTGTTCCGGTAATACAAAAAAGCAGTTAACGGACAAATATCCTAAATTCCTATTCTGGCATTTGAGCCAACCCCTTTTCTTTTTTCACCGTCACAGCAATCCAGATGAGCGCCGCTCCCATGATTATGGCAGAATAAAAAAGAATAATATTGGCATAAGGCAAGGGTTGAAAATTTAATACCTCGAGTCCTTGCGCCATTAAGATAAACTCCTGCAGCAGCACCCCTATCGTAAAAATAATTACTCCTTCACGCGAAATATTGCCTCCTCTTTCACTTAATACCTGGTTGATATACCCCAAAATGAAAAATGATATAACCCCCAGAAAAGATAAATGCAGGTATCCGATTACAATTGGCCGGAATCCGAATGCGTAATTACTGAAGAACGGAATGATTGAAAACGTTTGTAAAATAATTTTGAGAATAAAAGCAATAGCAGCCATCGTCCACAAATAACGGGTGGTTTTGGTGATTTTACGCGGTATATTTTTTTTCACAGCCGGGAATAACCTGATAAAATAAAATGAAACCAGTAATTGAAGAATACCCGAAATATTTGCCAGCAAATGCAATGACCGGGACAACTTTAACCAAAGAATGGACAGCAGGTAAGTCGGTGCAACTGTTAATCCCATGATAATAAATAAATGTTTATTAATGGCGACTGTTGGCAAAAATCCTTTGGCAAACAGATAAGAAAAGATCAGGCCAAAACATACAAATAAGAACCAGCCGTTATATTGAAAATGCAGGAAAAAATACAAAGCAGCAAAATAATAATCCTGCACAGTACTAAAATTTACCATTAAATACGCAAGCGTTACTTCGCCCAGAGTAGCAATTGCCATCAGAATTAATGCTCCTTTAAACCATTTTGGCGCATACGATTTGTCTGTTACTTTATTCAAATCAAACCAATAACAAAAAATAAAAATCCAGGAAACTAAAATGGATAATATCGAAAATGCAATAGAAAAATATCCATAGCCCTGGATAATAAAAGTCACAAACATCCCATAGGCGGTAATGCACCCGGCAATTAATATCCCGTTATATTTTTTATAATTGGTAATTACCTCATGTCGTAAAAGATAATTTACCATTAAAACCATTAACGCAATCGTAACCCAACCCATAAATGCGAAGTTGGAATGCGCGTATAATAAATGCTTTTGATTTACAGCAGGGAGGGGAAAATTTATTTTATACCTCATCGTGATTCCGGCAAGCGCTACAACACAGAAATTAATAATTGCAATTTGAATCCATGTTTTTACCGGAAATAAATTTTTCGTCATGATATCAAGGTAATTCAAAATAATTCATCCCTTTCAAAAATAAATTTTACTTGGTATGAAATGTGCTAGAAATCAACCAAATACCGCCCGTATGATTAATGTCATACAAAACACTAATTTGGTTTTTTGTAATATTGCAAAGTAAAATAAAAACTTATCGTTATGAAAAAAATGATTCTTATTTGGTCTTTAGCTTTTTCTTCCACCATCTTTTTTGCCTGTAATGGGTCAGGGAATAAGAAAAATACCACTGCTTCTGATTCTTCTACTGAGGCAACTGCAGGAACAGACACTGGTACCAGAACCGCAAACGGAAATCCATCTTATGACCCAAACAGGGGTGAAGGTAAATTTCATGATGTGCAACTTAGCGATAAACTGGATCCTAAAATGGCAGCGGATGGCGATAAAATATATGAACTGAAATGCGCTTCCTGCCATAAACTTACAGATGAAAGATTGGTTGGCCCGGGATGGAAAGACGTTACTGTAAGGCACAAACCCGAATGGATCATGAATTTTGTAACAAACACCGACGATATGCTTGATAAAGATCCAAAAGCGCAGGCAATGCTCGAAATTTGTATGGTGCGCATGCCCAATCAGAATTTAACCGACGATCAAGCCCGTGAAGTTCTTGAATTCATGCGCAAAAATGACGGTGTAAAATAGTTTTTTCATTGTTTATATAAATATAGATTTACCGGGTATAATGTCTTTTATACCCGGTTTTTTCTGTTCAGAATAACTGCCAACAAGGACTGGTATCTTCACCAACCTGCTACAAATATTTCGTTTAGCATTTCAGTAAACAAATAAAAAACCTCAATTCTAACCGAAATATTTTGTTTTACATTTGCGCTCATGTCTGTCAGCGTCTCCAATCTTACAAAAATGTATGGTCGCCAAAAAGCGGTGGATGATATTTCATTTTCGATCGGCAATACCCAAATTGTAGGGTTTTTAGGCCCGAATGGTGCCGGAAAATCAACT
>JBQCFO010000508.1:0-8954 GCA_051959055.1 Ginsengibacter sp.
AGTCAATATTCTGCCGGAGGAAGGATCTTTTAATTGGGCTGCCGAAACAATTTCCCCCGAAAAATTCCTTTGCAAAACAAAATTATGATCAAAGCCTTTGTCTTTGGGAAATTGATGAATATCCTTTCCAATTTTCTTTAAACCGCTAAAATCCAGCGGTGTATCTGCAACTGGTATTATTTTTCCGGTTGGTATATTACTTACATTTTTTTCGGTAAAATTTTCTGCATTTAAAGTTAGCAGATGATCATAAATCGTTGGTGTTTCAAATCCTGATAAATTAAAGTAAGAATGATTGGTTAAATTAACAGGAGTGGCTTTATCCGTGTCGGCGTTGTATTCTATACAAAGCTTATTTTTGCTAAGAATATATTTCACTTTTACCAATAAATTGCCGGGATAACCTTCTTCTCCATCACGGCTTATATATTCAAACTCAACGCTTGCTTTCTCTTTATCGCTTTCGGCACTGCTTACCTTCCAAATCTTCTTATTAAACCCTGTAAATCCACCATGCAAATGATTGATTCCATCATTTATAGAAAGCTGAATATTTTTACCATCCAAAGTAAACGTTCCGTTAGCAATACGATTGGCATACCGGCCTATTACACATCCAAAATAATATGGATTGTCTTCGTAATCTTTTATTTCGTCAAATCCTGCGACAATATTTTTCTCCAATTGATCAAGCCCTTTCGTACGGATAGCCATTATGGAGCAGCCAAGGTTGGTAATATCAACCTTTAGGGATTCATTTTGCAAAGTATGTTTATATACTTCTTTTCCATCAATTATGCCGTAAAATTCAGAACTTAAAAATGTTTTATTGTCATTATTTCGGTTCATTTTTTTTATTTAATAGACAAAAAGTGAACGAGGATAAATATCCAAATAGAAAAACGGCTTATTTGTTTGTTTACTGAAAAAATCTTCATACACGATTTTATCACTTAGAACCGGTTTCCTTTATTTCCAAAACGACACTGGTTCTTTGTACGTTTACAGTGGGATTGAAACCAACTTTCATCAGGAATTCTCCACTATAAACCGTCGCCGAATCTATTGGGCTTTTTCGATTTCCGGAAAGGTTGATTTCTCTGACGCGGTAATTTTTATTTGGATCCAATCCCTGCAATTGGATGGGCCTTTGCGTAGCCGTGGTGGTATATCTCCAGTCGGATAGATAATTAAACATAATTGCTCCCGACTGATCCGCATTCACATACATCAGCGAAGCCATATTGTTTTCATGCGGATTGATAAGCCGGTACATATCTCCATGCCAAACAATCGATTTAAATTCATCATAATTTTTTACGGCTTCCTGGCAAAAGGCGAGATCTTCTTTGCTAAGTTGATCAACCCGTATGTCAAAACCCAGTTTGCCCATAGATGCCACATCCACTCTGAATTTCAGCGGCTTTTGACTCCAGTTGGTAACATGATTGCACATGGCAATAGAAGGAAAATAGTAGGAATAATCCCATTGCATAAAAATCCGGTCAATCGGATCCGTATTATCGCTTGGCCAGAACTCAGTAAAATATTTTAACAGGTTGTAATCTGTGCGGCCACCACCACCCGAACACAACATCATAGGAATATTAGGATATTTCTTCCTGATCCTTTGTAATACTTTTTCCAGGCCCTTGGTATAGTCAATGTAAAGATGAGATTGTGGTTTTTTCATCTTTTCCAAATAAGAAGAATGAGCGTTTGCAATCGGCGAATTGCAATCCCATTTAATATAAGCCAAGTCCGGCGTTGTTGTCAATAAATTATCCACTATGTTAAAAACAAAATCCTGTACTTCAGGATTGGTCAAATCCAGCACCAGTTGATTCCGGAAATAAATTTCCGGGCGATTGGGCTCCCTGATTACCCAATCAAGATGCTTTTCATACAATTCACTTTTCGGATTCACCATTTCAGGTTCTATCCAGATTCCAAATTTCACCCCGGCTTTTCCCGCTTCTTTTGCCAGGTTTTCGATGCCATGTGGAATCTTCTTTTTGTTTACCTGCCAATCGCCCAAACCCTGGTGGTCACTATTACGCGGATACTTATTACCAAACCATCCGTCGTCCAGCAAAAAGAGATTTACGCCTAATTCCTTCGCTCCGCTAAATAAAGAAATCAGTTTATTTTCATCAAAATCAAAATAAGTAGCTTCCCAGTTATTTAAAAGCGTTAACCGGCTTCCTTCACCATCCAGAAGCTGGTGTTTACGAAGCCAGGTCTGAATATTCCGGCTTGCATTACCTATTCCATTCAGCGAAAGTGTGTAAATGAATTTGGGAGTTTCAAACGTTTCATTCGGGTTTAGTTGATAAGCAGATTGATAAGCATTGATTCCTGCAATCAATCTTAAATTTTTATAAGAATCTATTTCAAATTCTATATTATAATTTCCATTCCATGCCAATTGCCCAAGCAAAACTTCTCCGGTTTGCTCAGTTGCTTTGTCATCAAGTGAAAGCATAAAGTTTTGGGAACTTAATAAATTTTCCCTGGTTCCCAATTTGGAATTAATGGAATGAATTCCCTGTTTTAATTCCGTTTCTTCCGGTTGCATTTCACGTCCCCAGCCGCCGTTGTAGCTGGTGAGAATGTAGTTTTTATTATAAAAATAGAGATTAGCAGAAGCAAATTTGTTCAGCACAATCTTCCCTTTCTCTTTATTGTTGATTTCACTCCATTGTTCAATAACATCCTGCAGTGGCCATGTTTTGTAGAATAATTTTACGAAAAAATTATACTGTGGGTCTTTCAAAAGTATCGTGGTCAGTTCAGAGCCATCTGTATTTTTATTAAAAGAAGATTCCTGGTATTGCAGGTCGAGCGAATTATTTCCATCTGTATGAACAGCAGCTATAGCCGGTTCAAACATGGTGTTGGTCCCGGCTGCAGCATAAGCCGAGTTATTTCCCGTAGATCCCTGCTCATTCAGGATTCTTTGAGAAGCAATTTTACTGTATTCAGATTCCTGGCTTAGCTTTTCTCCAAAATACATTATTTTCAGATGATTGCTTTTATCGACCTGCAAAACGAGAGCGGTATTTTTGGTTTGAACAGGTATAATCTTATTCTGAGAACAGGCATTTTCATGGGCCAGGAGTGAGCAGAATAATAAAAAAACAAAAACAAATTTACTCATTGGTTACTTCTTTTAAATGATGAAATGTGAATGTATTCTTTGAAATTCTAAAATTATATAATTAATACTTAGTGATTTTTTGCTTCCTCAGTAAAACTTAATGGAATGAATAAACGAATTGATTTTTAATCCAACGGCACCTTCTGAAAAAGGGTTACCTGATGCTGCGAATAAAAAAATTATTTAATCACTTTACAGTGATATCTCTGCTTATACCAAATATAAACTTTGCATAGTCCAAACATCTTTATATCGGTATAATACCATTAATCCCACAGATGCGGGACACATAGTCCTTGAACTATTTAGCAAATAAGATGGTATTATTTAAATTGAAAAGCATACAAGTCTGCATCTTTCAACATAAACCGTAGTCTTACCACTTTGCCTTGTATGGCTGAGACATCACTACCCATCTTCCATTCCACTCTGCGATCAATAGCGTCTCCAAATACCTCATAACAATCTTCCACCGTAAATCCTTTGACAGGTCTTCCCGTCATTTCATCTATAACTTCCACACGGATGGAGCCGGCAGCGGAAGACGAAAAATTCAAATGAAGTGAGCCACCTTTAAAAATGATAGGTTTTGTCAGCAATTCTCCTCCTTTGAAAGGCGCATTTACAGAAACAAAACCATCCAGCCGAAGCGTGTACCGCCTCAGATAGCTGGCCTTGTCTTTCCAGTAGTGCTGGGTAGCATACAGGGAAATTTCATTTGGCGCACTTTCATCCGCCGAACTTGTTTCCACCAAATGCCAGCCAATATAACTGTCGCCATAAGTCCATGTCCCCTTCCGCTCGATACCAGGGCGAAGAAAAGCTTCATTCCATTTTTTAAACGTTACACCATCACGACTTGCCATTAATAAGCTTTCGGTTAAAGCTGTGCCATATCTCTGCGATTTTGCAGATCTTTTTTCCCTTTCAACCACTTCCGGTAATGCCTTCATAGATGGAGACCAGCCCCTGTCTATATACCGGGCAGGAAAACCGAGAAGAATATGCGGCGCACGATAATAGGGTTTTATCTGATTGGTGTACAGTTCATCTGTATTAGGTTCTTCATATCCTATATCAGCCTGCTGTGTCCAGTGTAAAAAATCTGTGGAAACTGCGGTGCGGATGGAACGAACACCTACATAAGGTTTACCGGGGGTACCTTTAGAAAAGTACCTCCAGTAAGCCCTGTACTCCTGGTGGATGCTATCCCAAAAAGCAAGATTTTGTGAATCAAAAGCACCATCATTAATGATGTAATCGTCACTCATCAGTTTCCAATGAATACCATCGGGAGATTTATAAGCTATCAATCCTTTATCTATAAGCAAAGCTTTGTATTTCGCATCTGCAGGTGCATGCGGATTGTTGTCTTTGAAAACTGCCGGATGCCCTGCATTAACGTTGAATTTACCTTGCTTTCCACATACAAATACGATATTGTTTTTGCGCGAACCTTTAAATTCATATAACCGCAGGTTGGGCTTAATCCAATGTATTCCGTCATTGCTCTCCGCATACGCGCAATACAAAGGATGCTCATTGCTCAGGTCGCTGCTGGCTTCATGTTGCCATGCTTTGTAATACATCCGGTACTTGTTGCCATCTTTAAAAATACTATGGTAACCGCTACCACTTCCTTCCCACGGTTTATCATGCTTTAAAACTATTTCTTTTGGCACAGGGTGATGTAATACAAGCCGCGCCTGGCCGGATAACCTCTCAATCAGATAGTCATCCACAAACAGTTCCAGCCTTGAACCAATTTGCACGGCATTATTTTGTTCCTTTTTCCGGATAGTATCGGGAAGATTATTGGCGCTACCATAAAAGCTCCTCAATGCCATCGCAGCAGTTAAAAGCAGAACCGCGGTTAAGTTTCGCATCTTCATACCCCTTTTTAAGTCATTTTAAGTACCATTGTTTAATTAACAAATAAATTATGGATGATCCCATCCTTCGTTCTGTACAAGGTTTTTATTAATAACCAATTCATTATAAGGCAAGGGTCCAAAGTATTTATAATTTGGATAAGAATTGTTGATATTAGTCTGCCAAAGAATTCTTCCTTTATCACCGGCGGAAAGCTTAATGGCCGTACCATCAATCTTATAGTAATATACACCAGCCACCTGTGGACTCGGAGGAGTAGTTGAATAAAAACAAACATCAGGAGCGCCATCTTCGTTAAGATCCATTAACTGATTGAGCTGTGGTACATAAATTCCATCTTTTGGTTTTTCCAATAAGTTTCCTTTTTTCCACCTGCGGAGATCATCATACCGGAATCCTTCTTCCACTAATTCGATGGCTCTTTCACGCCTGATTTCCATGATTGCAATTGAGCTGATTTCAGGATAATAATTGTCCTGCATGTAGGTGTCCATTGTTGCAGGCATATCGGTATTCGTGATACCAGCTCTTTTCCTCAAAGGAGCAATCGTCATATTCCAATCATCATTAGTAAAAGTTCCTAATTCTGCCTTCGCTTCTGCATAATTGAGAAGTACCTCCGCGTAGCGAATAACGGGTATTGAGTTATAGCATTGTCCGTTCAGATCATAAATTGGATCGTCCAGTGAATATTTAAGTATCTGGTAACCGGTTCTGGCAGCTCCTAAATTAGGAGGAGCGGCTAATCCATTAGATCGCTTATATCCCGGAGTCCTTATAGTTTGAGCAAGGCGACCATCTCTGTTCTTTACTTCATCAGTGAATAATGTCGTATTGTAGTCTGGATTATCGGTAAACCTGCTACCATCCTTATTCAGATAAGTGTTTACAAACCGCTTAACGAGGAAAGTCTGGTACTTTCCAAAGTCTGAGAAGAATCCCGTGGCTCCATGCCATATCTTCAGGTTATTGCTGTATAGCCTTGCAAGGATCACTTCATCGTTAGGTGGTGAAGCGCTGATGAAAAGAGACCTATAATCATTAAGTGCATTTCCGGTGTTATGAATTTTATATAATCCGCCGGTAACAACTTCTTGCGCGGCGTCTGCTGCCTGTTGTAAAAATTTATCTGCACTGCCTGCAAGATTTAGTTCTGTATGATACTTTCTAAAAGTGCCTTCAAAAAGACAGATTCTTGATTTTAAGGCAAGGGCAGTCCATTTTGTAATCAGTGAACTGGTGTTATCTTTAGTAGGGCTCAAATATTTAATCGCAAAATCCAAATCAGCTACCACAGAATCCATGACAAGTGTCCTTGGATCCCTTGCCTTGTACAATAAGGCTGAGTCGCCGGAACTTAACACTCCTCCGTACCAGGGAACATCACCAAACATTTTTACTTTATCGTAATAAAACCACGCTCTGAAAAAGCGGGCAATGCCTGCATACATGTTTTTACGGTCGTCAGGTGTATTTGCTTCCTGGTAATGAGCCAGGAAATAATTAATATTACGTAACGAGCTCCAGCTCCAGCCTTGTGAATTGCGACTGGTAAAGCCACTTCCCAGGTAAGGATTTGTTTGTGTCCATCCGGTATTGTCGCTAATTATATTACCCTGGAAATAGTATCCTTCAAGGCTGCCTGATTCACCATAGATTGCCTGCGCACTCGGAATCATCTGATAAAAGGAATTGGTGTATAACTGAAGGTTTTGCTCTGTGGCAAATGCCTGTTGAGGAGTAAGTGAATCAAGTGGATTTTTATCCAATACTTTTTTGCACGACCCCGCTATCAATCCCAGGAAAATTATTATTATAATATTTTTTAGTCTCATAATGTGAAAATTTAATAGTCTTAAAGAGTGAATTTTAATCCGAATGTGTAAGATTTAAGCATCGGATAGGTCATCCCATCATAGGATCCGGGTCCGGCTTCAATTACTTCAGGATCTATATCTTTCGTTATTTTAAACATAGGCGAGTAAGTCCATATATTTTGTCCGGTGAAATAAACCTGGATGTTTTGGAAATGAATTCTTTGAACCACTTTTGCTGGTAAAGAATATCCAATAGTCAGATCTTTTAACCTGATATAGCTCGCGTTTTGTAAATAACGGGTTTGAGCCTGCAGTTCACGTGGTCCATATACCATTGGGCCTCTCAACCTTGGCCAATATGCGTTCGGATCGGGGTTTTCCTCTGTCCACCTGTTTTCCATAGTAGCCTTAGGAATTATACCATACCAATAGGTGTACTGTCCCCAGAAATACATTGCACCAAGGGAAGGATACCAATCTCTTTTACCCACACCCTGGAAAAACATGCTGAGGGATAGATTCTTCCAGCTGAAATCGGTGGTGATTCCATAAGTATAACGTGGAGAAGAATTACCAATAACAGACCAGTCTCCGTGATCTTCCAATGTATTTTTTCCCTGGTTTATTTTACCATCGCCGTTCAAATCTTTAAATTTAATGTCGCCTGGCAAAAGTTTATTGCCACTGGAAACAATTATTGCGCTTTGATCGGCATGCTTAGCGATGTCCCCAGCAGAGGTAAATAATCCTTCTGTAGTAAGTCCCCAAATATCGCCTACCCTCTGCCCAACATAATAATTGGTGTTAAAGAAATTGACATCGGCTGTTATAACACCTTGCGGGTTATTATATTTAGTAATATAGGAAACATTATCTGCGAGAGTCAACCGTACTCCATAAGTAATTGGGGATTTTGTTTTGATTTTTCCATTCCATCTTAATGATGCTTCAAATCCTTTCGTGCTTAAATCTGCATAATTACCCCGTGGCACCGAAGCTCCAAAAACTACAGGAAGCAAAGGGCCAGCGGTAATCATATCGGTAGTTTTTCTTTCGTACCAATCGAAAGAAGCACTCAACCTGTTTTTTAATAAATCAGCGTCAATTCCAAAATCTAAAGTAGTTGCTGTTTCCCATGTAAATTTATCTGCCAGGGCAGCAGGCGCGCTGATATATGCAGGTTGTGAGCCGCCAATAATCACCGGTGATTTCGCTGCCTTCAATTGTGCTATAAAAACATAAGGAGAAATATTACTATTTCCTAAAGAACCATAAGAGCCTCTCACTTTTAAATTATCCAGCCATCCGCGGGTCGCATCCATAAAAGATTCTTCCGAAATTCTCCAACCTGCGGATACAGAAGGGAAAAATCCAAATTGTTTTGAAACAGGAAATTTAGAAGTACCATCATATCTACCGTGCATTTCCAACAAATATTTTTGCCTGAAATTATAGTTTATCCTCGAAAAGACACCCGTCGTAGCCCATTCATATCCGCCGCCTACGATGGTTTGATTTTGCCCCACTGCCAGGTTGAGATCAGATAACCCAGGTACCAGTAATTCATCCCTGGAAGCGCCAATTTTATTGTATTTGCTAATTTCCATATTACCACCTACCATCAATTTGATTTGGTGGTCGCCAAACTTTTGTGCGTAGGTAGTAAACAGATTATATGTATAATAGTTTTGCTTGTTGAGTGTTTGTCCAAGGAGGCTGCTACCGAGCATACTGAGGGTACCGGGTTTCACGCTGTAAGGAATCGGAACGTTTTTATAATCTAATTCTTCAAGATAATTTAAATAAGCAAAATTACCTTCAAGAGTCCACCTGCTTTTTATAATGTCGGCTACAAAACTAAGATTCGTCTGGGTTTGCAGTTTTTTCGTCAGTGATTCACTTTCTCCATAAAGTACCCCGATTGTACCTGCGGCTGTTTGGGTCAAGGTGCCATCCGGATTAAATACTTTTGCAAGCGGAGAACCACTTCCATTTATATTTAGTAATCCCCAAATATTCTGGTTACGGAATGGATCAGAGTATTGGTAGCTGGAAAGCTCTGTATTGCTTTTTACCAATAGCCA
>JBQCFO010000509.1:0-8390 GCA_051959055.1 Ginsengibacter sp.
TAGTTTAACTATTGTTTTCTATACATCAGGTCAACGTTGCGGTACTCCCGAATACGTGCAGAATCATCCTGTCAATAAATACATCAGCCAAAGAACTGTATCTCAAAAAGTTGCCAGCCGCGATACCCTTAAAGATGAAGTGATTATTATTCCTGTAGTTGTGCATGTTCTTTATAATACTCCTGACCAGAATATCAGCGATGCACAAATTATTTCTCAAATAAATTCTTTGAATAATGATTACCGGCGATTGAATGCAGATGCAGTAAACACGCCGGCTCCTTTTCAAAATGTAGCTGCAGATGTACGGATTCAGTTTTGTCTGGCAAAAGTAGATCCGAATGGATATGCTACTTCCGGAATTGTAAGAAAATATACCAAACAAAAAGATTTCCTGAATGACGATGCGGTTAAATTTTCTTCAACAGGAGGCGATGACGCCTGGGACGCAACAAAATATCTGAACTTATGGGTTTGTAATCTTTTCAATCTTACTTTAGGCTATGGAGTATTGCCCGGAAGCCCGCTGGAAAAAGATGGGGTGGTTATAAAATACAATGTTTTTGGAACTGTCGGAAACGTAGTGGCTCCATACAATAAAGGCCGCACTGCAACTCATGAAATAGGCCATTGGCTTGGATTAAAACATTTATGGGGCGATAGTTTCTGCGGCGATGATAGTATCGCTGATACACCTCCCCAGCAGGCAGGAAACTATGGCTGTTCTTCTTTTCCGCATCTTTCACAATGTTCCGTAAATAGTTACGGCGATATGTTTATGAATTACATGGATTTTTCAGACGATGCCTGTATGAACATGTTTACACTAGGCCAAAAGACAAAAATGAGAAGTTTGTTTGCTTTAGGAGGGCCCAGAAATTCATTCTTAAATTCTATAGTTTGTGACAGTTCCAACGCAGAAGCAGGCCCTCTTCCAAAACCGGTAGATTCAGAATTGAAAATCACCATTTATCCAAACCCCTTTAATAATGTGATTCATGTTACTACAAATCAGGATAAGGATGTTGTTGGTAAAGTATTAAAATTATATAGTATTACCGGCAAATTATACCTGACACAGACTATTGAAACTTCAAATACAATTATAAAGGTAAATAACCTTTCTTCCGGAATGTATATTCTAAAAATTCAGGGAAAAAATGAAGAACATGTTTCTAAGGTGATAAAACAGGCGGGAGGTTTATCAAATTAGCTTTACAGTAAGCAAAGGAATATGTAGAAAATCTAGCCCGGATAAAGCTTGAATTCCATACAGTGATAAACAAAGAATAGAGCGTGCTGAATTTTTAGCAAAATACGTAAAGGCAATTTTTTCCATAGAATCATTCAGTATAAATCTCAGTAATTACACTATTTTTATGTATTAATTGAACCAATGCAATTCTTCTGGTGTTTCTTTCTTATGCTTGCATTCACCTGTTCACAAGCACAGATTCCATCTGTGAGAGATTCTGCTTTCTCCACTGTCGAAGCCTATTATCAGGATAAAATAAAAGATAACGCTTTATTATTTACCGGTAAAGAATATGCCCCGTATGAAGCGGGCTTGAAAGGCTCTCCTTTTTATAAAACTGATAAAATGCAAAATGGAGATATATTTTATGATGGCAATTTATACAGAAATGTTCCAATGGTTTTTGATATTGTTCGGCAACAAGTTGTCATTAATAATTATGAACATACAGCATGGCTGCAATTGTTGTCTGAAAAAGTAAAATATTTTGTTTTTGATGGGCACCAGTTCGAAGAGTTTGGCGTACTTACCAGTTCAAATGAAAATACGGATGCTACCAATGGATTTTATGAAATTGTGTTTACAGGAAAAACTTTTGTAATGGCAAAACGACAAAAAATTATAAAAAAAGGCAAAAAATCTGATAATCCGAACTTTAGTTCAGCGCCAGATTTCTTTATAGAAAAAGATATCTTTTTTATTAGAAATGGAAACAATCTTTATCCTGTTTCCAGCAAGAAAGAAGTGCTGAAATCATTAGAAAACAAGAAATCATCTATAAAAAATTTTATTAGAAAAAATCATCTTCATTTTAAAAAAGATTTTGAAAAAGATTTGATTGAGACTGCTGCCTATTATTCATCTTTAATCTAAAGCAATGCGTTTTGTTGTCCATTTATGTATTATAACAGTCTGTTGCCTCAGCATTCTATCACCTGCTTTGGCGCAAACAAAAAATATTACCGGACAATTTTATAATGTAACCTTCTCAACATTTGTAAATCAGGCCGAGACACAAACAGGCTATCATTTGTATTATGATTCTACTGCTCTTGATTCTTTGGTTATAAATACCGCATTTAAAGAACAATCTCTTTCTGACGCGCTTCAACAAATTTTTAAAAATTCAGATTTCAAATTTTCAATTGACCCAACGAATCATGTATTTATTACAAAAAAAAAATACGTGGAAACAGAACTTTCAAAAGATTTTTTTGTTCCCAATATTGATAATACAGTTGATCAAAATAATTCCTCCACCATTACTAAAACGCTAAAAAATAAATTAGTACCTGCATTTGTTCAAAATAAATTATTTGAGATTGGATCCCGAACTGCTCCTAAAAAGAGTAGCTGCATTCTTACAGGAATTGTGCAGGATATAAAAAATGGAGAAGCATTGATTGGAGCATCAATTTATATTGACAGTGTTTTCACAGGGGTTGTCACAGATAAATTTGGATACTATTCGGTTTCTGTTAAACCAGGTTTACATCTACTTACTATATCGAGTATTGGAATGGCCGAAGCCATTCGTCATATTATGGTTCATTCGGATGGAGCATTAAATATTGAGTTGAAGGACGATATCCCAACATTGAAAAACGTCATTGTTACAGCAGAAAAATTATCAAATACCCGAAGCACAACAATGGGAATTGACAGGCTTTCAGTACAAAGAATAAAAGAAGTCCCTGTCATATTAGGTGAAGCAGATATTTTGCGGGTGGTGCTTACACTGCCTGGCGTTACTTCCGTTGGCGAAGCTAGTACAGGTTTTAATGTTCGCGGTGGCGCTACCGATCAGAATCTTATTTTATTTGATGGCGCTACTGTTTACAATCCGTCTCATTTATTAGGTTTCTTTTCTGCTTTTAATCCGGATGTGGTAAAAAGCGTAGAATTGTATAAAAGCGTAATCCCTATAAAATATGGAGGCCGTCTTTCATCTGTGCTGGACGTAACTATCAAAGATGGCAACGATAAAAAAATAAGTGGTTCAGGAGGTATCGGTTTACTTACCAGTAAGTTTATGATTGAAGGCCCCATAAAAAAGAATAAAACCTCATTCCTGTTTGGCGCGCGTACTACTTATTCTAATTGGGTGCTCAAAGCTGTTCCCAATTCATCTTATAGCAATAGTAACGCTTCATTCTATGATGCGAATATTCATATCAGTCATACAATCAGCTCAAAAAACAATTTGTATCTCACAGCCTATATCAGCAATGATAATTTCAGGTTTGATAGAGACACAACTTATAAATATGGAAACAAAAATGTGATTGGGAAATGGAAGCATATTTTTAACAATAAGCTGTATGGTATTATTTCGGCCGGACTAGACCATTATCAATACCAGGTAAGCAGCAATTCAAATCCCGTGAATGGTCATAATCTTGGGTACAATATTAATCAAACGCATTTTAAAGTTGACTTTAACTACAGGCCGGAAAATAAACAATCCTTGGATTTTGGAATTAGTAACATTTATTATTCACTTCATCCGGGCAGTTTGTTGCCCAATGGAAAAATATCCCTTGTAAAGCCTGATGTATTGCCACCCGAACAAGCACAAGAAATGGCTGCTTATCTTGGTTATCAGTATAATATTTCAGCCAATTTCTCTGTTAATGCCGGTATACGCTACTCAATGTATAATTATCTCGGTCCACATGGTAAATATAGTTATGTTGACGGAATACCTAAAGAAACAGCAACGATTACAGACTCTACCTTTTATGGCGCAGGGAAAATAATAAAGCAATACCAGGGGCCTGAATACCGCTTTTCATTACGTTATTCGTTGCCCGGAGATGCGTCGGTTAAAATAGGATATAATACTCTGCGGCAGTATATTCAACAGTTATCCAATACCATTTCCATATCTCCTACAGATATCTGGAAATTGAGTGATTCATACATCAAACCTCAAACCGGGCAACAGCTTTCTTTAGGTTTTTATAAAAACTTCAAATCCAATACAATCGAAACTTCACTGGAAGTATATTATAAAGAACTAAGCAATATGATTGACTTCAAAAGCGGGGCTTCGATTCTACTGAATCATCATATAGAAACGGACATTATTAATTCAAAAGGAAAAGCATACGGCGTTGAGTTCCTGTTAAAAAAGAATTCGGGCAAATTAAACGGATGGCTGAGTTATACTTATTCAAGAACATTTTTAAAATCTGACGACCCATTGGCCGGCGAAACAATTAATAAAGGGGTTTATTATCCTGCCAGTTACGATAAACCTAATACTGCAAACTTCATCAGCAATTATAAATTTTCGCACCGACTTAGCATTTCGCTGAATGTAGTATACGGTACCGGAAGACCTATTACTTTACCGATTGCCATCTTTTATTCTTACGGGTCTCAAAGGCTTTATTATTCTGACAGAAACGCATATAGAATTCCCGATTATTTTAGGACTGATATTTCAGTAAATCTGGATGGAAATCATAAAATAAAGCAGGCGTTACATAATTCATGGTCTTTCGGAATATACAATCTTACGGCAAGAAAAAATGTTTATTCCGCTTATTTTGTGGCAGAAAGTGGGGTTATAAAAGGGTATCAACTTTCTATTTTCGGCACAGCTATCCCTTTCATATCTTATAATTTTAGATTTTAAAATGAAAAAGCTACTAAATATATTGACAGGGTTAGTTTTGATAAATTCCAATTTTCTCAGTTGCAAAAGACCGTATGAACCACCTGCTGTTAAAGTTGATAATAGATTTTTAGCAATAGATGCCACACTGGTTAGCAGCCCTGACTCACCAAGCGTTTTCACTTTAAGCCGGACAGTAAAACTTACAGATACCACCCAAGCTATTAATCCTGAATCAGGAGCGATTGTATCTGTTGAAGACAATACGGGCAGATCATTTTCTTTTTTTGAAAAAGAACCTGGAAAATATGTTTCTGCTCCTCTATCGCTTGATGCTTCACAAAAGTATCGGTTAAAAATCAGTACTTCTTCTGGTCAATATACATCTGATTTTGTAAATGTAGAACAAACGCCACCAATAGATAGTATTACATGGAAGCAGCAAAATGATGTAATGATTTTTCTGAACACTCATGACCTGTCAAATAATACCAGGTATTACCGATGGGATTTTACAGAAACCTGGCAATATACTTCTCCTCTGGATGCAGAGCTGAGCCAGAATAATGGAATCATCTTTTATGTGGATGGGAGTAATCAGACACATACTTGTTGGCAAACAAATAATTCTACTCAATTATTAACCGGAACATCTATTGCACTTTCAGAAGATGTAATTAACCAGGCTCCGATAGCTACAGTACCGCAGAACTCTGAAAAGATAAGCAGCCGTTACAGTATTCTTGTAAAACAATACGCTCTTTCGGAAAAAGCTTATCAGTATTTCCAGGTTTTAAAAAAAACGACTGAAAACCTTGGTTCTATTTTTGACGCTCAACCGACACAACTGATTGGAAATATTCATTCAGTTTCAAATCCGACAGAGGTGGTAATTGGATTTTTTACCGCTTCATCTGTTACCCAAAAAAGAATCTTTATTAGTAAAAATGAGGTTACAGATTGGAGTTACGTTTATTCGGGACGCGAATGTGGTATTACTACCATTAGCACGAATCGAAATATATACGAATATAATTTTCCCGACACCTCCTTTGCTCCCTACTATTATGGTAGTGCAACTACACTGTTTATTGCAAGAAAAGAATGTGTCGATTGCAGAACGCAAGGTGGTGTAAATAAAAAACCCTCTTATTGGTAAAAAATGTAAATGAAAAGAAAAAATAAAATATCTTTCAAAAGATCTTATTGCAACTATTGTTGGGTGACTTTTCTATTGATAATACAATCAGCATACGCATTTTCTCAAAAACAAGACTCTTCAATACAAGACAGCTTTGCAACATTCATCAATAATAACTATCAGGAAAAAACTTTTCTTCATACCGACAAGACTGTTTATGCAACAGGTGAAACGATTTGGTTTAAAGCTTATGTGACGGATGCCACAAACAATTTTTCATTCTTAAGCAAAATTTGTTACGTTGAATTAATTACGGGAAACAAAAAAAATTTATTGCAGGCCAAAATCAGCATTGATTCCGGTATGGGAAACGGCTCTTTTCTTTTGCCTTCATCTATCAGAAGCGGCAATTATTTATTAAGAGCTTATACAAGCTGGATGAGAAACTTTGGACCAAATACCTTTTTTGAACAACCAATTACCATCATTAATCCTGATAAAAAACCTGAATCGAGCAAGATAAATATTGCTGATTCTATAAAAGTTGCTTTTTTCCCGGAAGGAGGAAATTTAGTAAACGGCCTCTACAATAATATTGCTTTCAAGATAACTGACGCTTATGGCAAAGGACTCAACGCAAAAGGTCTTATTGTTTGCGGAAAAGATACAATTACCACTTTTGAAACAGAAAAATTTGGAATGGGAAGATTTTCTCTGAAACCGGAAAAGGAAAAATTATATAGTGCAATAATCTTATATAAAAATACTATTGTGCATAACGAGTTGCCTCGTGGAATAATTAATGGGTGGGTAATGCAGGTAAAAAATGAAGGGAGTACTTTATCCATAGATATAGCCTCTAATATCGAAGCTGAAAAGCAGGCTTTTTTATTTATTCACAGCGGAAATTCAGAAAAAAAAGCGGTAATACTTCCTTTATATAATGGAAGGGCAACTTTACATATTAATAAATCAGAATTTGGAGAAGGTGTTTCGGAAATAACTGTATTTAATGAAAAGAAACAACCGGTTTGTGAGCGGCTTTATTTTAAAAGGCCTGAAAATGTAATGCGCATGAAGGTTGAGCAAAAACAAGACAGTTACAAATTAAGAAACAAAGTGTCGATAAATGTTAAAACTGCCGACACTGCTGGTAATGAGATAAACGCAGAAATGTCGGTTGCTGTTTATCTTACAGATTCATTACAACCAGAACAAACGACGGATTTACTGAATTATTTATGGTTAAGTTCAGTAGTGAAAGGAGAAATCGAATCCCCTGATTATTATTTTAATAACTCAGGACCGGATGTAGAAAAAGCGGCAGACAATCTGATGTTAACGCAGGGTTGGAGAAGATTTAAATGGGAAGATGTTTTAAAAAACGCCACTCCTTCTTTTGCTTTTTTACCTGAGCATGAAGGTCACATTATTACTGGAAGATTAATTAGAAATAATGCATTACAAATTGCAGAAACCACTGTATATCTTTCAGTTCCGGGAAATAGTTTTAGGTTTTCAAATAATGTTTCCACATCAGGCCGGATACGATTTAATGTGAAAAAATTTTATGGGAGCAATCAATTAATTCTACAAACAAATTTGGCTGATAGCAATTCGCGATTACTTATTGACGACCCTTTTTCTGAACAGTTTTCAGATAAGTCAATAATGCCTTTGAATTTATCTGCGCAGTTTACAGATAAAATTTTATTAAGAACTATTGCCGGACAGCTACCTGAAATTTATTATCCGGAAAAAACAGAAAGTTTAAGATTGCCTGAAAATTATGATACGACAGCATTTTACGGTATTCCATATAAAACCTATTATCTCGACGATTACACTCGTTTCCATACAATGGAAGAAGTAATGAGAGAATACATAAAAGAAGTTCATCTCAAAAAGAAAAATAAATCTTACCAGTTTGAAGTTTTTAATGAAGCAGACTTAAGCTATTTTAAAGAGCAACCACTAATATTAATTGACGGGGTCCCGGTTTTTGATATCAACAAAATAATTGACTTTGATCCTTTAAAAATTAAAAGATTAGATATTATCGCTTCTAACTTTTTCAAAGGAAAAGAAAAATACTCCGGTATTGTAAGTTATGTAACCTATAATGGAGAGCTTGAAGGATATGAGCTTGATCCAAATTCGTTGGTAGTGGAGTATGACGGCTTGCAATTTGAAAGAGAATTTTACTCTCCAAAATATGAAACAACTTCGCAACAACAAAGCCGTTTGCCAGATTACCGCAATGTATTGTACTGGTCCCCTAAGCTGGAAAGCAAAAACGGAAGCGCATCTTTTTCTTTTTATACTTCTGATATTCCTGGAAAATATATCGTTATAGTTCAGGGTATTTCCAG
>JBQCFO010000510.1:0-8904 GCA_051959055.1 Ginsengibacter sp.
ATCCTTCTTCCTTCTCCATATTTTTTCTTCGTGTATTTGAAATAAGAAACCTGGATCATCACACTCAGATTTTCTACCAAAAACACAAAACAAAAAATAGGAATCAATAATTCTTTTCTTACAATAATGGCAAGCGATGCAATAATTCCACCAAGCGCAAGGCTTCCGGTATCACCCATGAAAACCTGCGCAGGATAAGCATTGTACCATAAAAAACCTACGCAGGCTCCAACAAACGCCGCAATGAAAATGGCCAATTCACTTAAATTGGGGATATACATAATGTTGAGATATTCGGCAATACGTACATCTCCGCTTACAAAAACAAACACACCCAATCCCAATCCGATTATGGCGCTGACCCCTGTTGCCAGCCCATCCAATCCATCGGTAATATTTGCCCCATTTGAAACAGCGGTTACAATAAAAATCACAATGATGATATACAAAATATAGGTGTAATCTTCCCAGCTTGCAGGCAACAATTTTGCATAATTAAATTCATGGGTTTTTACAAATGGAATCGTGGTGATAGGCGTTTTTACAGTAACAAACCGATGTATTTCTCCTGCCGAAATAATCGTATCTTCTCCAACTTTATGTTCTCCGCGTTGCGGAATAAAAGTAGTCATTGGTTTTGATCCCATTATTTCTCTTTTTACTACCACCGCGGGATTAAAATAAAGCGTAGCCCCAATGATAATCCCAAGAATTACCTGCCCAAAAATTTTAAACTTTCCTGCAAGTCCATCTGCATTTGTTTTCCTATAAGGAATTCCTTTTTCTTTTGAAATTCGTTTTGCTTTTATCTTTAAATAATCATCTACAAACCCGATGATACCAAGCCACACTGTACATAAAAGCATTAGCCTTACATAAACTTTATTGAGATCCGCAAGCAATAAAGTAGGAATTAAAATAGCCAGCAGGATGATAATACCACCCATAGTTGGAGTGCCACTTTTCATTTTTTCTCCAGCTAAACCCAACTCTCTTACTGATTCACCAATTTGTTTTTTCTTTAAAATCCGTATCAGTTTTTTACCATAAATCATCGTGATGATTAGAGATAATAATACAGCTATCAACACCCTGAAAGTGATAAAATGGACCAGCCCGCTTCCGGGAAATTTTATTCCATTTTTTGAAAACCATTCAAAAAGTTGATACAGCATTTAAAAACTACTTTTATATTTATTTTTTACAATCCAACAATCCAACAATCCAACAATCCACAACTCACGATCACATTCACTTCTCCATCAACTGAAACATTTCAGCCAAGACTTCTTTATCATCAAAATGTTTTTTTACCCCATTTATTTCCTGGTATATTTCATGTCCTTTTCCTGCAATAAGAATAATATCTTCTTCACCAGCCAGTGTTACCGCTGTCTTTATCGCTTCCTTTCTGTCTGTAATGGAAATACATTTCCTTCTTGCTGTAACCGGGACTCCGGCTTCCATTTCTTTTATTATTTCATTCGCATCTTCATAACGCGGATTATCAGAAGTGAAAATAATTTTATCACTATACTCGCATGCAACCGCCGCCATTTCAGGCCTTTTTGTTTTATCACGATTGCCACCACAACCAACTACTGTTATAATTTTCTCCTGTTTGTGACGAAGATTTTTTATGGTAGCAAGCACGTTTAATAACGCATCCGGAGTATGGGCGTAGTCTACAATTCCAACTACTTTTTCTTTCAATGAAACGAGATATTCAAACCTTCCTTCTGCGCCGGTTGTATTACTTAATATCTGCAACACTTTTCCTTTATCTTCTCCCAAACAAATCGCTGCGCCATAAACTGCTAACAAATTATAGGCATTGAAAGTGCCAATCAATCTGAAATGAACTTCAACATCATCAATCATTAATTCCAATCCGAGGAGCGAATCTTCTATAATTCTTCCTTTAAAGTCGGCAAGTGTTTTCAGGCTGTAGAGATATTTCTTTGCTTTTGTATTTTGAAGCATCACACTTCCACGTTTATCATCGGCATTACTTAACGCAAATGAAGTAGCCGGAAGAGAATCGAAAAATGATTTTTTTACCCTGATATATTCATCAAAAGTTTTGTGATAATCCAGGTGATCGTGTGTGATGTTGCTGAATATTCCACCGGCATATTGCAAATCATCTACACGATGCTGATGAATCGCATGGGAACTCACCTCCATGAAAACATGCGAGCAACCGTCTTCATACATTTTTGCTAAAAGTTCATTCAAGCTGATAGCATCAGGTGTTGTATGAGTAGATGGCAAAATTTCATTCTCAATTTGATTTTGAACGGTGCTTATCAGACCACATTTATATCCAAGTGACGAAAATAATTTGAATAATAAAGTAGAAATGGTGGTTTTTCCATTGGTTCCTGTTACTCCTACCAACGTTATTTTTTCGGATACCCGGCCATAAAAATTATGCGCCATAATCGCTGCAGCCTTTGCGCTGTTATCCACTACGGTATAATGGACCTTTTCGTCCCTGATTTCAGGAATCGTTTCACAAACAATTGCTACTGCTCCCTTTATAATTGCCGATTGAATATATTCATGCCCGTCAGAAACGGTTCCTCTTACAGCAATGAAACAAGAACCTGGCTTCACTTTCCGAGAATCAATCTGTAAATCATTTATTTCTATAGCAGTAGTTCCTACTACAGAATGAATGTTTACCTTGTACAATATTTGTTGCAGTGATGCCATCAATTCAACTGAATTTTTATAAGTTCTCCTTTATTAAATGTTGTGTTTTGTGCAAGAGATTGATAAATCACTTTTCCTTTTCCCGACGCTGAAACTTTCAACCCCATGTTTTCCAATAAATAAACCGCATCTTTCAAACCCATACCCGTAACATCAGGAATTGTTTTTCCGGATGTAGAAATATTATCAGCCAGTAATTTTGCATTACCGTCCTGCAAAACCGTAGTGCGCCATGAGCCCGAAGAAGCAGAATCTGTTTCTTTATATTTAAACATGCTAAAGATGTTGTTCACATCTTTTTTCATTCCATAAAATCTGTACAAATCATTATCTGCGGGTACTGTATTTGGATTAAAAGATTTGTTGGCAACCCGTGTCGCATATAACTTGTCCGCTACTTCTTTAAACACCGGACCGGAGGCTGATGCGCCATAAACATGTTTAGATTCAAGACTGTTTTGCATAACTATTGCAACACTGTATTCCGGATTTTTGACAGGGAAATATCCCATAAAAGCCGATTGATAAATCTTTGCGCTTTTGTTGTACCCACGGTTGTCCATCGCAGAAACCGCTGTTCCGGTTTTTCCTGCAAATTCATATATATTGCTTTGCAGTGCGTGCGCTGTTCCATGCGGGCTTTGTACTACAGCAAGCAGGCAGCCTTTTACTTTGCCAAGCGTCTCATCATCACAGATTTTATCTACTAAAACCTGTGGTTTAAAAGTTTGAATCTCCTCGCCGTTTTCGCTGATTGCGTTGACCAGGTAAGGTTTCATCATTGTACCATTGTTGGCCACTGCATTGTAAACCATCAATAGATTCAGTGGCGTTTCCAATTCTTCATAGCCATGCGCCATAAAAGGAATGGTTGTCTTTCCCCAATATTTACTGGATGGCTTTTTGATGTATGGAGTTGCGGTGCCTACGATATCAATCCCTGAAGAAGTATCCAGTCTTAAATTGTGCAAATGTTGCCAAAACTTTGATGGCTGGTTGTGATAATATTCATCTGCAAGCTTCGCAAACGCTACGTTTGAAGAGATTGCAAAGGCTTCCTTCACGGTTATCTTACCAGTTCCTAAATGCGAATCCGTGATCCTTAATCCATAAAAGCTTTTTCGTCCGCCCTCACAATCCACAATGGTGCCGGTATCTACATATTTATCCTGTAGAAGAGAAATCAAAGTTGCCAATTTAAAAACCGAGCCCGGCTCTGTGCGCATTCCCATGCCATAATTATAATCCTCCCAATAGCTTCCATCAGGCCGTTTGCCAAGGTTTGCAACTGCTTTTATCTTACCGGTTTTTACTTCCATCACAATGCAGCTCCCATGAATGGAACTGTTTTGTTCCATCATTTTCAACAAAGCATTTTCGGCTACATCCTGAATATATGTATCAATAGTTGTTACCACATCTTTTCCATTTTCGGGCGCTATCTCTCCGCCATCCACAGGCACATAAGCGCCTGCCATATATCGCATTAAACGCTGCCCTGTCTGGCCTTTCAGTACACTATCATATGATCTTTCAAGGCCCACATTTTTACTGGTATCTCCCCGCGAAAGACCTATGGTGCGATTAGCGAGAAGTACATAAGGATTTACCCGGTTATCTCTTACATCTATGATAAATCCACTTTTATTTCTCCCTTCTCTTACCAATGGAAAATCTCTCAGTTCCTGGTAATCGGAAAAGGAAATTTTCTTTTTTAAAGCAAAATATCTTGATTGCTTTTTGTATTCTGTTTTCAACAAATTTTTATAGTAAGCTGCATTCCCATCTTTGAAAAGAGAGGCAAGACAAATACTTAATGAATCAAGATTTTTATAAAATCTCTTGCCTTCTTTTTCACGAAGGCCATCGGCACCAAAATCAACATAAATATCAAAGACAGGAATAGAAGTGCTGAGCATATTTCCATCCTCGCTGTAAATGCTTCCACGTTCAGCGTCAATATCAAAGTATTTCAAATGTTGTTTGTTAGCCATGCTTTTCCAATAATCACCTTGTACCCGTTGGATATAAATGGCACGGCCCAGCACAACTACTCCCAATATGATCATTATGAGAAAGCTGAGATGTACCCGCCATAATATGTCTTTTTTTATGTCCAAGAGATTTTAGGTTTTAGGTATCAGGTTTTAGGTTTTAGTTAAAACAAGAATCTCCATTATTTGTTGTTTTGCTGTTCTTTAGATTATTTTTCTTTAATTCTTAATTCACCATTCACCATTCACTATTCACCATTCACTACTTCTCCTCCAAAGTATCCACGATCCTCAAAGGCGGCACTACCAATGGCTTCAGGCCTAATGGCTCTACTGCTTTTGCCAGTTCACTTTCCTTACTTCTGAATATCACCTCCTGTTTTACTGTTTTAAATTCATACTCCATCTCTTTCAGATTTTTTTCAGTCGCATTAATTTGACGCATCGTTTTATCGGCATAATGCCCGTTTGCGATATATACAATTGCGATAGCGGATATAAAAAAATAAAAAGGAATATTTTTTACAATCCATTTATTGTACATCAGCCTACGACGATGCTTTTTATGCTGACCTCTTGTTTTTTTATCTTCCCGTATTTTATTTTCTTCTGCCATTTTTTTTGCTTTAATAAACTTTCAACTTCAACCTTCAACCATCAACCATCAGCCTTTTTCTGCAATCCGCAATTTTGAACTCCGTGACCTTGGGTTCATTTTCAATTCTTCTGCTGAAGGAGTAATTGGCTTTTTCGTAATTACTTTCAATTTATTTTTTGTTTTATTTCCAAATAAATCCTGCTTCTGCTCATCTTCAAAATTTTCATTTTTGAAAAAGTTCTTTACGATTCTGTCTTCCAAAGAGTGGAACGTAATTACTGCAATTCTTCCACCGGCTTCCAATACTTCGACACTTTGTATCAGCAATTCTTTAAGCACATTTAATTCATCGTTCACCTCTATTCTCAACGCCTGGAAAACCTGTGCAAAATATTTTTCCGGATTCCCTTTTACAATAGGATAAACTGCATTTTTAAATTCATTGATGGTGTTTAATGATTGTGTTTTTCTGAGTTCAATAATTGTTTTTGCCAAAGTTTTTGAATTGGTAACCTCCCCATATTTTTCAAAAATTTTATGCAATTTTTCTTCCGAATAGTTTTTGAGGATATGTGCTGCCGTCGTTTTTTCATTTTTATTAATGCGCATATCCAATGCAGCATCAAAGCGTGTAGAAAAGCCCCTTTGTGCCTCATCAAACTGGTGGCTTGAAACACCGAGATCGGCAAGAATCCCATTTACTTTTGTGATTTTATGGAAACGCAGAAAGCGTTGAAGATGTCGGAAGTTATGTGGCACAAAGGTTACGCGTTCATCATCAGGTACATTTTTCCGGGCGTCTTCGTCCTGGTCAAATACAATTAATCTTCCGGCTGCATTTAATTTTTCCAGAATTTTTTTGCTGTGGCCGCCCCCGCCAAAGGTGCAATCAACATAAGTGCCTGATGGAATAATTTTCAAACCATCTATCACTTCTTTCAATAATACCGGCACATGGTATGCCTGTTGCATAATTATTGTTTTGATGTTTTATCACCCGCCATCACCTCTTTTGCCAAATCGCTGAATGCTTCCGGTGAAAAAGTTTCAAAGAACTGCTGATATTTATTTTTATCCCAAATTTCGAGTTTGTCAATTGCTGAAACGAGTACGATATCTTTTTCGAGTCCTGCATATTCCATGAGATTTTTCGGCAACAAAAGTCTCCCCGCGCTATCCGGACTAACCTGGGTAGCTCCATTCAAAAAATACCGTTTGAATTGCCTTACTTTTGGGTCAAAATCATTCAACTTGCTTAATTCCGCAAATAAAGGCTGCCAGCTTTCAGTAGTGTACAAACTCAAACATTTTTCAAAACCACGATTTATGACAAACACTTCTACCCCATTTTCCGGCAATTGTTTTTTAAAACCTGCCGGAAGAAGGAAGCGCCCCTTAGCGTCCAAAGTAGCTTCATATTCGCCTAAAAAGCCTGTCATTAGTGAGTTTTTTCAATATTTACCACAAAATAACACATTTTCCCACTTTCTACACATTTTGTGGAAATATTTTTTTATCCACCAACAGTTAAAATCAGCGTAAGTGTAAATTTTAAATTCACAAAAGAGGTTTTTATAAGTAAATAGTGTGCATTATCTGTGGATAAAGGGTGGATAAATATTTTCACCCCAGAACAATATGCTCTTCATCAGTTATGAAATAAGGCATTAAGATGAATTATAAATTTTTGCTATCTGTTACTAAGATAATGTAGTTGCCTGCACCTTTTTCCAACTGTATAATTCATGCGGAAAATTCTGTGCTCTGAATAAATCGCAACCTTATTATCAACTGATGTTCATCAATAAAAGAATTGGCGCTGCGGCATTTTGCATGAAAAGTAATAAGGTGAATGAGCGATTTTGTGATTCTGTTACTAAGCTAATAATGTTCCGTTCTAACTTTTCTAATGCGTTTAATTAAAAACCTTATCAACCTTAGTAACATTCTCTTCACTCAATGAACCACAACCTTATTACCTTCTTTGTTACCACTATTTTTGAGAAGCAGAAACAGTTTAATCATCAGTAAGCTAAAAGAAATCTGTACCAATTATTTAAAAAAAAGATTGCCGCAAATACTTGAATGCGGTAAAACAAAGAATGCTATCAAATTAAATTACCAACAGCAAATTGCATTGTGACCCGCTGATGATTACAAGATAAATCACTTCACGATTATCTCATCAGCAAAAATCCATGCAGGCTGTCCTTCTCCCGGATGGCCTTTGGGGCAAACGCCTAAGTTCTTTGCAGTTACGCGGATGTATCTTGCCTTTTGAACAGGAAAATTCAAAGTAAAATCTTTAATAAGCGGATTTTTCTCATCCGGTGAAATGGTATTTTTTACGGTTCCTAAATTGGTAAAATTAGTTCCATCATTTGAAATTTCATACGTAACAGATTGAGGTAAAAAGATCCAGTCACTGTATCGCTGCAAACAACCAATGGTAATATCGTTAATTGAAGTTTCGGCGCCGAGGTCAATGGTAGCAATCAGGTCTTTTCCCTGTAATCCATGCCAGTATTTGTTTACTGCATCGGTTCCTCTTACGCCGTCTGTCAAAGTATTCGGCCCATTAGCAGGATAATATTTGCTGACTAGATTTGTATAAGTTACATTTTTGCCAACCGCTTTGTGCATCACAAATTTTTGCTCAGCCGGTTTTACGCCCATCACTTTTCCATTAATTACGGTAACGGCTTTCAAGGTAAGGGAAGAATCAATCTGAACTGGTTTTTGATAAAAAATGCTGCTTGCATCCGGATCGCTTCCATCAAGAGTATAGTAAATTTTCGCATCAGGAATTTCAGTAGAAAGTGTTACAAATAATTTTCCATTTTCAGAAGTTGGTTTTATAGCAACCGTGAAATTTCCCGGGCAATAGTGATATCCTTTTTCTTCAAAAGCGATGAATTGATTTTGCAAACGATGATAAAAATCTATATAATTTTTTTTTGATGCTGGTGTCCACAAAACTTCTGAAAGCGCCAGCATTCTTGGCAACACCATATATTCCAGATGTTCACGGGATATAATAAATTCTGTCCAGACATTTGCCTGCGCACCCAGTACATATTTAGCTTCGGAAGAATCTAATTCTTTTGGAACAGGATAATAATCATACACCATCTTCAATGTATTAAATCCACCAATAGCAAGCGGTTCGCCTTTAGACCCTGCCTGGTAATGATCAAAATAAAGTGGTGTTCCGGGAGTCATTACCACATCATGATGCATCTTGGCCGCTTTTATGCCGCCACTTTCTCCACGCCAGCTCATTACAGTAGCTTCCGGAGCTAAACCACCTTCTAATATTTCATCCCAACCGATCAATTTCCGATGATGTGCAATTAAAAACTTTTCTATTCTTTGGATAAAATAGCTCTGCAATCCCTCTTCATTTTTCAAATCCAGTTTTTGTATTAATGCCTGGCATTTCGCATCATTTTTCCAGGGAGTTTTATCCACTTCATCGCCGCCGACATGAATATATTTTGAAGGAAATAATTGCATCACGTCTGTCAATACATTTTCTAAAAAAGCAAATACACTGTCGTTTGCAGGACAGTAATTGGTTTGAAAATTTTTAGG
>JBQCFO010000511.1:0-4270 GCA_051959055.1 Ginsengibacter sp.
CAACAGATGCCGTTTCAACTTCAAATTTGATGGGATCAAGAATAACACGCACTGCCTTAACTACGGTTGATGCTGAATTAATTACAGCAAGTGCAGAAGCTTATCCCAATCCATTTATAGATGACATTAATTTAAAAGTTAATTTTACGAAAAATATATCTAAATTTAGTGTGTCGGTAACAGACATGGCCGGTAAAACAATTCATACAAACCAGTTTAGTAATATTCCAGCTGGCTTGTGGCAGAATAAAATTGGATTGAAAGGAAGATCATTAAAGAGTGGTATTTATCTCATCCATATAGTAGTTCCGGGTGAAAAACCCAGAACCATTAAGGTTATAAAGTGATGAATATTAGAAACCAGGCCGGTTTCTACCGGCCTGTATTTTTTTGAATAAAAAGTGAAGCATCAATGGAATTATTGTATTTTTTTAAAATCCTTTATCGCAAAAAATGGTTAATCCTAGGTTGTACGCTTGTAGCCATCATTACTTCCTTTTTATTAACTATGAACCAGGGAAAGCAATATAAATCTGTTGCGCAACTCTCTACTGGCTTTACGATGAGCGAAGAAATGAGATTGTCTGATGAAAGATTTAATTCGCAGCAAATTGATGTGAAGTTTAGTAATGTGATAGAAAATATTAATTCAATAAAGGTGCTTCAATTGCTATCTTATGATCTGATGTTGCACGATTTGACTGATAAAAAACCTTTTAAGGTACTAAATGAAAAACAAAAGGAAAGTTCTGATTACAAAAATGTAAATATTAACCAGGCGGTTGCTGTGTTTAAACAAAAATTAGCAGCCATGCAAATGCTGGATCCTTCAATTCCTGAAGAACAAAAAATAACTAATCTTAGTGATTTATATGGATATTCAGTTGACTGGCTGCACGACAATTTGAATGTTAACCGCTTTGAACGCAGTGATTACATTTATATTACGTTTACTTCGGAAAACCCAGAATTGTCCGCTTTTGTTGTAAATAATCTCATAGCGCAATTTGACCGCTACTACAGTCAGGATAAAAGAGCCCGGTCCGATAGCTCTCTTATCGGCCTTGATAGCCTGGTTCAACAGAAAAAAAGAATTATGGATGAAAAAATTGCTGCAAAAAGCAATTATATGTCGTCTCAGGGCATAGTGGACGTTGGAATGGAGGGGGGAAGTAAATTGCAACAAATCAGCAATTTTGAAAGTCAGTTGGCCGAAGAAAAAGGAAATCAGCAAAATTTAACTTTCCGGGTACAACAATTAACCAATTTAATTAATGATGCGCATACTAAGGGTGTAAGCAATATTTCAGGAGAAAAAATCAATACTGCTGATAATAATGAATATGTCGTGCTTAAGAAACAATACAATGATCTTTATCGTGATTATATTCAAAAAGGGTCAAATGACCCGGAAATTAAAAAGCGTTTGGATCAATTATCCGAAAGCATGCGTAAATTAAGTCTTTCAACAGACGCGGATGTTTCTGAAGTAACAGGAACCAACAAATCTATTACTGTTGATGAACTGATTCAGAAAAAGCTGGATTCCGAAGGATTGTTAAGAGCTTCGATTGCTAAAAGTACTGCATTGCAGGCTCGTATAAATGAATTGTATGGCGGACTTACTGGTATGGCTGCCAAGGGTGCCGGTATAGATAAGCTGGATAAAGAAATACAAATTGCATCCGCAGAATATACTTCCGCCAAGGATAAATTAAACCTGGTCTCCAATTTAAGTGAAGGCTCCAGCAGTTTTAAACAAACATTATATGGTCAGCCCGCTATTACACCCGAACCATCGCGCCGTTGGTTGATCGTTGCTTTAGCAGCTGTAGCTACTTTTGTATTGAGTTCAATGGTAATTCTTTTAATTGAATATTTTGATCAGTCCATTAAAACCCCTTCACAATTTCAAAGGTTGACCTATTTGCCGTTACTGGGCTCGGTAAATTTTATAAAATTGAATGGTGATATTTTGGGTACGGTTAATCATTCAAATGAAAATGATACTAATAGAGAAAATACCTTTCGTGAACTTTTAAGGAAATTAAGATTTGAGATAGAAAATAGCGGAAAAAAGATATTTCTTTTCACCAGTACAGAATCCGGCCAGGGAAAAACCACTTTAATTCAGGCGCTTGCTTATAGCCTGAGTCTTGGGAAAAAGAGGGTATTGATTATTGATACCAATTTTTGTAATAATGATCTTACCAAATCTTTTTCGGCAAAACCTATGTTGGAAAAATTTTCAATAAATGGAAAACCATTCGAAATAAAAGATATTAATGGATTAATAACTAAATCAGTTGTAGATGGCGTTGATATGATAGGTTGTAGTGAAGGAGATTATACCCCATCAGAAATATTGCCAAAAAATCATCTTTTAAATCATCTGCCGGAAATATTAAAAGTGTATGATTTTATTTTTTTGGAAGGAGCTCCTTTGAACAATTATACTGACACAAAGGAACTGATTCATTATAGCGATGCAGTAGTAGCGGTATTTTCTTCCGAATCTATTTTGTCTGCCTCAGATAAGGAATCCATTAAGTTTCTGCGGCAAAATAAAGAGAAATTTCTTGGAGCCATACTCAATAAGGTTCCTGAGGAAAATCTTAATTTGTAATATTAAGTGCTTATTTTAAAATGTAGAACCTGACCTAAGACTCCGCTTTTTTAATGTAAATGGGATAGAGATTAGTAGAAATTTTTATGAGAAAATATGATTATTGGATTCGTTCGGGAAAATTCAACTCCATACACAAGTTATCTACTTTATTAATGGGAATTATTTCTTTTATGATATTGGCAAGAATGTTGGGTGCTGCGGGTTATGGAGTATGGGGGTTATTTCTAATGATAAGCTCCATCACTGAGACGGCGCGGGTATCTCTTATTAGAAATGCATTTATTCGATTTATAAATCAAACCCCGGAATCCGAACATCCTCAATTGCAAACCGCGGCATTTATATTAAGTTTTATTATTAGTGGAATATTAAGTCTACTTTTTTTTATACTATCAGAATTGATTTCAACATGGCTAAATGCCCCGGGTTTGCAATTAATGCTTCAATGGTATGCTCTTATAATTCTGCTCACAACACTTTTTGCTCATATAGAAATGTTATTAAGTGCTAAAATGGATTTTCGTGGAGTTTGCTGGATTTATTGTATAAGGCAGGGATTATTATTACTTATTATAACTGTGTGCTTTGTTTTAAAATTGAAATTAACGCCGCAAGATCTATCAATTTATTATCTTGTATCTATTGTGGCCGGTTCATTGGCAGGAATTAAAATTGCGGCTCCTTATTTAGCATGGAATATTAGTGATTATAAAACCTGGATCCCGAAATTATGGAATTTTGGAAAATATGTTTTCGGAACAAATGCTTCTGCCACTTTATTTCGCGGAACGGATAATTTTATTACGGCAAACTATTTTTCACCAGTTATAACAGCATATTACAATGCCAGTCTTAGAATAGGAAACCTGGCAGATTTGCCTTCCCAGGTAATTGGCGATATTGTATATCCTAAAGTAACACAATATGATGTAGGTGATAAGGAATCTATTTGTAAAATGTATGAAAAAACTGTAGGTGCAATACTTACATTTTCAATTCCTGCATTACTGTTTTTGGAATTATTCCCCTCATTTATTTTAAAAATATTAGCGGGTAATGCTTTTGTGGAGGGGGTGTCTATTTTGAGAGTAACTGCTTTTTTTGGATTTACTTTACCATTTATTAAACAATTTGGTACAATCATGGATGGAACAGGGCATCCTGAAATTAATTTTAAAACCATGCTTTTTGCTTTTTGCTTTAACATTTTAACTAATATTATAGGCGTTCATTTTTTTGGAGTTATTGGGGCTGCATTTGGCACTGCAACAACTTATTTTGTGTTGTTAATAATTACCCAAACAATTTTATATAAAAAATTCGGTATAAGATGGACCTGTGTTTTTAAAAACACTTGTTCCTTTTATCCTGAATTCTTTAGAATGGTCAAATATTCTTTTCGTCTGTTATAAAAAAAAGAAAATATGGTAATAGATGATGATAGAAATGAAGATAAAAAGAAGGTAAATTCAGAAAACTTGTTATTGGAAACCTTTATTACTGTTTTAATAGCAATTGTTATCCTCTTACTTTTTGTTAAAACTATATTTTTTTAATAATAATATATTATTTGAAACTTTTAGCTATAAAAAGAAGAATTCTTCTAAAGTATGTCTTACCATTGCTATTGTCAATAATGGC
>JBQCFO010000512.1:0-3598 GCA_051959055.1 Ginsengibacter sp.
TGCCGGTCTTTTACTTCCTGGTTTTTTGGATCATTCATTATCTCTCCGAGTTTATCCAGATCCGTTACGTCAAGGACCAAAACCACTGAATCTGGATCGTCGGTATCCTGGAAGGTTTTAAAACCGGATACTGCTGGAGCAAATAAGGTTACCCGTTCCTGGTGACCTTTCAGCCATGCGTCAATATCTCTTACTTTGTGTCTTACTACGATTGTTGGCATTGTTTTTATTTTTTAGTTGTTATTAATAGCATGGGTTGTTTTTATAATTTTTTCTTCGTATGCCATGGTAGCATATTGTCCAAACTATTTTTCTATAGTTTAATTATTATAAATTTTAGGTCTCCGGCGGGCGATAATTCAGAGATATTTTTATTGCCTGGTCAATTTCCTCAGGGCTTAGAAGAATAGTAGTTGTAACAGATACCACACCTGATGCATTTATGTTCATCGCAAGAGCCGCTAATGATGCCTCATCAGGAACTTCGCCTCTAGCATAGACATCGTGGTCGCCAAAAGCATAATAAAATGCCTCTATTTTACCGCCCAGTGCGGTAGTTATTTTTTCAATCGTTTGTTTTCTATTTGTACCGCCCACTTTCATCAGTCATTTTATGCCCTCAGCTGTGTAAGATGCTTTAATTAAAAACTTTTTCATTTGGCTGATTTTTTAATAATTATTGATTTATCACACTTGATTTTTCCCCCTTAATAATCCCAAAAACTTCCTGCACATCAGGGTTGCCTGCATCAACACCTAACGATTTCATAATGGGTAAAAGCGTGTTACCGAATGCCTGGAAATCGTCCATATTGTCCCAAACATCAAGTACTTGCACACCATTGGGATCGCCATAGCAAATATGGTAACTTCTGCCTTTTGGAGATCCTGCCCCGGCTGCATCGAGTTGCTTTACGGTTTCATGGTACTTGTCTGCTGTAAAGCCTGAAGGTTTAAATTTGAATACTAAAGACATAATTTAAGTTTTAAATTATGATGCCTACTCTATTCAGTTTTCGGCTTTCCTGTTTTTCTCAACGGTTTCTTTTATTTAGCAGTTGAATAAAATTCAATTTGGGGTTCGCCAATTACTCCTGCGCTCATCATTAATTTTTTCTTTGAATCAGAAAGCATAGATTCTTTTGCTTTAGCCATTTCTTTGGTATCAAAAACCAGGTGCACCATGTTGGAATCATCAATGCCGCGGGCAATTACTAAATCTATTAAACCCTGACTGGCCCTGCTTGCGGTTCCTTCGTTATCAAAAACTTTCAACCACGCATCAAAGTCTTTTACCTTGTGTGTTACGGTCACCCATTGGTTTTCTTTTGATTGCGGATTAAATCTTATTATATGCCAGAAATGAAACTCCGGCTTTGAAACCCCCGCTTTTTGCATTATTTCTTTCAACTTTGCGCTTGAAGTAAAATTTTTTGCTTTTTGTACGTCTGATGCCTTTAAAACCACTACTATATTATTGGGTTTTTCAACATTTTTACCAACGGTAATATCCTCTAATCCACTTGCCTGGCGAAAAGCAGAATCAGCATTAAAAAAAGGTCGCCATTTGGAATAATCGTTTACCATTTGTGTTATTTCAACAACATCGAATGGTATGAAAGATGTATCGGTAGTTGTTTTTGTGCTAACAGTGGTAGTAGTAGTATCCGTTGCGCGGATGGGTTCTTCTTCTGACACTTTTTTATTGCCGCTGTTGCATGAAACAAATGAACATATAATACCTGCAGCGCATAATATTTTAAATAACTGTTTCATAATTTCACCTTTTATTGATTTTTATAAAAAGAAATGACTGCCTTATTTCAAAATGGATACCCCCCATCCTTAAAAGGTTGGTATGTATCAATAGTTAAAACCCGTTTAATCTTTAACCATTTTTGAGAAGTCACCAAAAATACCTTCGCTTACAATTTTCCCGGCATTGTTAAACTCGTCGAATTGTACATAAGGTATGGATAGCGTTTCACCGGTTTTCTTTGACTTTCCTGACCAAATCCACCATGATTGTACATACTTCTGGTCTTTATCTAAATAATGTAAATAATCAGGATAACCCATTTGGGTTTGTTTAATACTATCATAATAGTCGAAGTCGGTATCCCACATTTTAATCGCATCCGCTATAGGGATAGGCTTTTTCATTCCTGATATCCACCATGTTGCAGTGTCTGAATAAATTTGCTTATTTGCAGCGTCATCCTTTGCCAGGTATGCTTTCTGAGCCTTGTATATCACATCAATATAGGGGTGCTTGATGTAAATGGTGCCGTTCTTTTCCTCTGTTTGAGAAAAAGCGGCTATTCCAAAAAAGAATAAAGCGGTTGTTAAAAGAATCTTTTTCATTTTCTTATTTTTTAATTTTAATTTTTAGTGCTCAGATCGGGCCTGAACTTTACCAATTCAGTTTCTACTTTATCGCATAATACAGGCAAAAGAGTCATCCTTTTATTCCATTCATCCTGGCCATACATTTGGATGTAGGTATCTTTAAATTGTTGATTATGGTCGCTCATATATTCCGGCTCCAATTCAGAATATCCATTCTTAAGCGATGAAATTGCTACATACACAGGTGCAAAATTTGAAAGTTGTTTTTCGTAAACCCGGTAATTACTGATTCCGTTTATTTTATCATTAATTAATACGCCCCTGCGCACTTGTAAAAGAAATTCATCCTTTTTGTCTGGTTTTAAATAATAAGTAGTGAACAGCAGGCTATTGGTATTTACTCTTGTACTGTGGCTTAGAGAATCAATGAAACGGAAATAATCTCTCGACGCATCTTCCATAAGCCAGGGAGTTAAAGAATTAAGAATGTCTTGTTCATGCGCAATATAATCCGGCCTTGGTTTGTCAAGAAAAGCCCATGAAGCCATCGGATTTACTAAAAAATAACTTCCAAACCTTTCGCCGCTCATTACCTGGTAAACATAGAGGGGGTAATTTTTTGGGTGAAACTTTTGGACATGAGTTTTGACATTTTTTTCAAAATTCATCTGTTGTTTTGCAAAGGGCTTCACTGCGGAAACCTGGACTAATGTTGAGTCTTGCGCATATAATGAAGTGGCCACAGACAGCAATAGCAATAAAAGAGTCGATTTCATTTGTTTGATTTTTTATTTTTATAAATAAGGAGTCAAAACTTGAATAACCAATGTCTTCGCTTCAATCTTTTGTCCTTCTAAAAAATAACCTTTACTAACTCGTCATTGGTTTAACCTCAGATCATTTTATTGCGATTTTAATAATTGCTTATGTGATGAATACCATATAATCTTGCCATTTTTTAAACCGTTATCATCCTCATAATTAGCAGAATCTACTTTGCCGGTTTTGTAAGTATCAATTTCTTTATACCACACATTTATAAAATTTGCGCTGTCTTTTACTGAATGATTTTTTAACCACACATCCATAGAAATTTTTGCGGAACTTAAGCTGTCCCTGTTAGTTTCCCAGACTTTCATCAGTGAATCTGTAGGGCCGGCAAATTTGAATCCATCTGCTCCATCTACATACATACTATCAGCCATTGTAGAGCGCAGCCCTTTTAGATCGCCGGTTTCCCACGCTTTAT